>NZ_JAHOCB010000029.1:0-48428 GCF_019125875.1 Erysipelatoclostridium sp. MSK.23.31
CGAATAAAGATTTCTGGCCTGAATTGAAATAAGATGTTAAAACTATTTAAAAAGATACTAGTGTGTTGATACTGGTATCTTTTTTATCGTTCATTGAATTTTAAATAGTTTTTTATAACGATATCTTTAAAATCATTAAAGTTCTTACATTTTTTTATTTCTGATATTACAATTGGTTCATTAAATAATAATACTAGAGATTCATACAATGCATGAAAATGTTTGTTATCTATTTTATTAAAAGCAATCATAAAAACTACATTGACAAAATGCTGGTTTCCCCAGTCAATTCCTTTATGACTAATTACCACTCCTATACTAGTTTTATAAGCGCTCATTTTCATAGGATGTGGAATGGCAATATTCATAAAAGCTGTAGAACTTGCTGTTTCTCTTTTCCATATCTCTTCTTTAAAGTTTTCTTCTACATAGCCTAGATTAATCATTCGTTCTGCTAGTTCGTTAATAACAGCGGATTTACTAATATCTTCATTCATTGAATAAAAAAGTTTTTCATTAAAATAAAAATTAAGATTATTAGTAAGAATTTGACTTTTTTTAGTGTTCTCTATTCTAATGATTGCATCTAAAATCTTATTTTTCTCATAGCTCATTGGGAATGGTGGTAATAATACGGTAAAGTAGTTTGTAGATTCTAAAACAGGAACAGTAGTGATAAGAAGATCAAAATTATTCCCTAGGATCTCATTTTCAAATGAAATTGATTTTTGAATAGTTAATTGATCTCCAAAATCCATCATAATTTTTTTGTGTAAAGTACTAGTGATATTTAAATATTCAGGACATAATAGGAGACAGGATACTTTTGTTTCTTCTTTTTTTTGTCTTTCTATCTCTGTTCCTACATGTAAAGCAATGAAGGCTATTTCATCCTCATTGACGTTTTCATGAAATGATAATGTCAGCTGATAAGCAATAAACGTTGAGATATCATATATAGTTGGGCATGATATTTTAATAGAATCAAGCATTGGATTTTTAAGAAGATTGTTTTTTATTAATCTATTTTTAAGGTTTTTTAGATGTAGCATAAAAGGAGTTATAAAATTATCGGAGTCAAGATTAATAAAGAAAAGTTCATCAACATTTTTTATGATATTTTTGGTAATTTGAATAATTTCATCTGATACTAATAAAGAAACATTTTCGTTTTCATTATTTATATAATTTGCATTATTTTTAAAGAGAATATAGATTTCAAGTATTTCTGATGAATTAAAAGAGACATTAAAGACTTGTTCTAAGGCTAGGCATAGTTCTTTAGCTATTTTTTCATCATTTTTATTAGTAACTTGAATTAATTCATTATTGTTGATAATGTGATTACCATGGTTGATTCGACTAACCATAATAGTTACATGCAAAATAAAATTAACACAAGAAAAATCGTTAAGATAGTAGTGATGCTGTTTGCAAATATCTTTGATTAGGGTGCAGGCATCATCAAGATCATAATCTGGGAAACTTTCTTGTAGCAAAGTTAAGACAAGAAAATTTCCGCTTACTTCTTCTGACATCACATGGCTAATTAGTTTACGTTTATTTTGTTCAGAACCTCCAACATGAAGTTTATTATTTTCACTAGAAAAAGTAATTTTAAAATTTGCAAATGAAGTATTCATTTTATAAATATCTTTTTTTAAAGTACTATAGCTAATGAATAATTCCTCACATAAATCAAAAATATCAATATAGTCCTGCTTTTCTAAAAGCGTCTTTTTTATGATATAAATACATCTGCTTTCATAGTCCTGAGGAATATCGTCTTTATATTGAAGTAGTGAGTTAGCTTTTACTTTATCGATGACATAACCACGATTGCTAGAAGAAATCAAGCTAGGATAATTCATGTTTAATTCGGCAATATATGATTTAATTGTTCGAATAGAGAGATTTAATGCTTTTGAAAGAATATTTGCTGTAACTTTTTCATTATGAGTATATAAATAATTGATCAATTCTTCTTGCTTCCTTCTCATGCTCTCATCCTTCCCTAGTTGTTGTTTTCTATATTATAATAGTTTTAATTTTTATTTAAAACTAGAATTTTGCACAGTGCAAAATACTTATTTGCACTGTGCAGAATGTTAGTTGAGTAGATATGAACAAAATGATTAAATATAAGCGTAAAGTTTAAGAACTTGCAGACAAATAAGAAATGGAGGAAATAAAAATGGCACAAGCACATATTTATCTTTGTTGTGGAGGAGGGCTCTCTTCAGGATTTTTAGCTCAAAAAGCTCGAGCAGCTGCAAAAAAAGGTAAAATAGATGCAACTATTGAAGCAAAGAGTGAAAGCGAAGTCACACAATATTTGCCAAAAATGGATATTCTTTGCATTGGACCGCATTATGAATTTAGGCTGAATGCTTTTAAAGATATGGCAGCCCCATATAATATTCCTGTAATTGTTATTCCTGAAGAAATTTATTCAATGTTAGATGGAAAAGCATTACTTGAATTAGCATTATTAGAAATAGAAGAGTTTTATAAATAAAATATATAACAGGAGAGAGAAAAATGAAAGGAATTATGAATTGGTTTACTAATAAATTAGCACCAGGGATGCAAAAAGTTTTCAGTAATCCTTGGATTGCAGCAGTGGCGAGCGCAATGCAGAAAATCTTGCCGTTTATTTTGGTAGGATCAGTTATTTCAATTTACAATGTATTTGTACGTTACATTCCATCACTACCGGACTTGAGTTTTGTTAATACATTTAGCTTTGGAATGATGTCATTGATAGTAGCTTTTATGGTTACTTATTTTGGGATGGTGGAACTGGATCATCCTAAATATACAATAACTGCAGGGTTAACTTCAGTGACTGTATTTTTAATGGCCTTATGTCCAACCATGGCAACCTTATTAAAAAATGCAACAACTGGGAAAACTGAACTTACTTTTACAGATATTAATTTTTTAGGTGGATCAGGTTTATTTATTGCGATTATTGTAGGATTAGTTGTAATGTTGATTTTCCATTTATATGCAAAGTTACATATTTTGGAAGATAGTGCTACAATGCCGGATTTTGTTTGTGAATGGATAAATAATATTGTTCCAATGACAATTATCTATTTAATATTTGGAGTAACTGTATTTACAATAGGTTTTGATTTAGTAGAATTTATTAATTTAATATTCCAGCCGATTGTTAATTTAGGACAATCTTTACTGGGATTTGTTGTTATTTGTTTTTTATACGTATTGTTATATTCAGTAGGTATTTCAGCTTGGTCGTTAAATGCTATTGTTAAACCAATTTTAATGGCGGGAATTGCAGCCAATGCTGAGATGGCATTGGCTGGAGGAAGTCCAATTTATATTGTGACAACAGAAACGATTTTTACAACGGCCTTAATCGCAATGGGGGGCTTAGGTGGAACATTACCATTAAATTTTCTAATGTTATTTAAATGTAAATCTAAAAAATTAAAAACAATGGGGAAAATCTGTATTGGACCGTCAATATTTAATATTAATGAGCCACTTGTTTATGGGGCGCCAATTGTCTTTAACCCGTTACTAATGATTCCAATGTGGATAAATTCAATTATTGGTCCATTAATTATCTGGTTTGTAATGAAAGCTGGTATGCTAAATATTCCAGCCGGAGTTAATAATATTTCTCGTATTCCTGCGCCGATTTGCACCTGGTTAACTACTGATGATTTCCGAGCGTTTATATGGTTCCTTGTACTATTTATTATTTATGGATTGATCTGGTATCCATTTTTAATGAGATATGATAATCAGCTTGTTAAAGAAGAACATGAAAAAGAATTATTAAAGAAAGAATTTTGATTAACGTAACCAATTAGTCATATAGTGTGGAGGAATAATAAATGGATGAAAATAGTCTTTTAATACCAGTTGCGATGAAAATCATTATGAATTCAGGCAATGCAAGAACAAAAGCAAATGAAGCATTGGAGGCACTCAGTATCTTTGATTTTTCAAATGCACATAAGAAAATTGTGGAGGCAAGGGAGGATATAAAAAAAGCACATCAAGAACAAACAGAAATAATTCAAAAAGAGGCTGCAGGTGAACATTATAAAACATGTTTATTATTTACCCATGCTCAAGATACTCTTATGACAATCATGAGTGAGGTTAATTTGACAGAAAAAATGATAATATTATTTGAATCTTTTTACCAAATACAGGGTCATAAGGAGAATTAAATATGCTACTAACAGAAAAATACAAAAAACAAATATATTATCAATTTCCTAAAGATTTTTTATGGGGCGTGGCAATGAGCGCAAAACAGGCTGAGGGGGCTGATGATAGAGCATTGACAGTTGCTGATTTGCAAAATTATGATCCAAATGATAAAGCAAAGGTGAAAGGAGATTTATCTAAAGCGGAGATTTTAGACCGTCTCAATTATCCAGAAAGATATAATTTTCCTAAAAAAATAGGAATTGAATTTTATCATCGTTATAAAGAGGATTTGATATTGCTTAAGGAAATGGGGATTACTTGTTTTCGGTTTTCAATAAGTTGGGCAAGAGTATTTCCAAATGGAATAGATGGTGAACCTAGTGAGCAAGGATTAAAATATTATGATAAAATATTTAATTTGTTAAAAGAAATGGGGATAGTGCCTATTGTTACATTATATCATGATGATATGCCAATTGATTTAGCTTTAAAATATAATGGTTTTTTAAATGAAAAAGTTGTGACAGCATTCATAAAATATGCAACTTTGATTATGCAAAGATATAAGGATAAAGTAACATATTGGATACCTGTTAATCAGATTAATTTAACACGGGTAGGTCTCAGTTCGTTAGGAATTGTAAAAGATACAGTGACACAATTGGAACAAAAGAAATATCAAGCTATTCATAATAAATTTGTTGTCTGTGCAAAAATAAAAGAGATTGGAAGTAAAATAAATAATAACTTTAAATTTGGGTGTATGCTAGCTGATTTTTTAGTAACACCAATGACTTGTAAGCCTAAGGATGTTGTTTTTTCAACTGAAAAAAATCAAATGACAATGTATTTTTATGCAGATGTACAATTAAGGGGAGAATATCCTGGATATGCAATAAGTTATTTTAGTCATAATCATATCGCCGTAGAGATAAAAGAAACTGATCTAGTATTAATAAAAGAAAATACTTTAGATTTTTTAGCGATTAGTTATTATAATTCTAATGTTGTCAGTCATGAAAAGAATACTTTAGCTATTGGCGATTCCCAATTAAATCCTTATCTGGAGACTAATCCATGGGGATGGACAATTAATCCTCTTGGTCTATATGATTGTTTTCTTAAATATTGGGATCGTTATCAAAAACCATTAATGATTGCTGAAAATGGAATTGGTCAAATTGAAAGGTTAGATAATGATACAATACACGACGATTATCGAATTGATTATATTAGAGAACATATTATTGCTTTGAATAAAGCAATCACACGAGGTGTCAAGGTTTTTGCTTATTGTGCCTGGTCGCCAATTGATATGGTTTCTTCAGGAACAAGTGAAATGAAAAAAAGATATGGATTTATTTATAATGATCAAGATGATTATGGAGTAGGCAGTCATAAAAGATATAAAAAAGATTCATATATATGGTATCAAAATGTTATTAAAAGTAATGGTTTAAAATTAGAATAGTTTATATAAAACTATGGTTTTTTAAAGAAACTATAGTTTTATTTTGATAATTAATTTGAAAAAGATTCCATTGTAAGATGCAATTACTAAAGAGACAGGAGGCGATGATCAATGGATTTTATTTTTAATATCAATCTAAAAAAGAATTTATTAACTAAAATGAATTAAAGCCGTGTGAATTGATTTGTAAAGGTTTAACAAAGATTTAAAGATTATCGCTAACAGAAATATTAACTGAAGAAAGTTACTAAAACAATAATTTTGTTAAAAGTAGGATATTCAGGTTATGCAGAATTTAAATATGATTGCGTTAAATATGTAAATAGCTTAAATAATGCTAAAGATACCGTTAATAAAGAGAATAATAAGATTGAAAAAATATATTGATACAATCGAATTGATGCATTATACCTTAATGATAAAATGATGAGAAAGTTAGCCGTTTTAGTAAAATAAACAAGAAGAGTTCGCTGTGTTGGAGAGGTTAATAGCCCGATAACCTGTTTGCAATTGATTTAATTGCTAATAAAGAAGATCTATTTTTAATGATTTCAGTTACTGGTAAAAGCGATACAATAAGGTCTTTAAAAGGTTATCACAGTCTGCACAATATAATAAACCATGAAATATATTTTTATAAATCTTTCGTTTTCGTTTTGAACGAACTTCCTTGCTTTCTAATTTTGCTTGATAAATACAGAATATCTTTTCGTCTATAATTATTTCATGATGATGTTTAAAGATTTTTCATTTCTCTTTTGGAAGTTTTTGATACTCACCTCTAGTTTTGAAATATTCCCTTTTATGAAGAATTAAATTTCTAAGATAAGTTGCATTCATTAAAATTCTACACATATAGGGATTATTCCATACATCAGTATACTTACTTTTATCATCTATTTCATTCTTTAAACTAAATTCATGTAAAGAAAGAGATGGTGTTGGAATGTTTCTCTTGTTAAAGTGTGAGCAATTTGTAAGGTACCATAGCCATCTCCATCAATTTGAAAGGTATGTTTTACAACATTAGCATTAACTGGATTAGTCACTAATTGAGCGCTTTTTTCACTTTACGGTACCCCAAAGGTGGTGTTGAATTATTAATTTACGTGGGAATTAATGCAGTTCAATTAAATGGCGAGGGCTTTATTGCACGTATTGGTCAAGGACAATTACTATTGGAATTTGACATGGATAAGATCAAGGCTGCGGGATATTCATTAGAAACACCTGTCTTAATAACAAATCATACTGATTTAAAAGAGATAAAAAATACTAATGAAGCGGTGGTTTCTAATGATGTAGAATTAATTAAAGTTGAATTTTAAAAAGATGAGACTATAGTTTTTAGTCTCATCTTTTTAATGACAACATTTATTATCGTGTTCATGACAAGCGTGATGACCATCATCATGGTGATTACAGGCTGTGTTAGGATCGTAATGCAACTCACCCTTTAGATAGTCGATTACTGCTTCATCACTACTGCCAATGACCCCAGGAATGATTTCGATTCCTAATGATGTGAGGATATTTCGTGCACCTCCGCCAATTCCACCACAAATCAATACATCAATGTTAAGATTTTTTAGAATTTCTGCTAAGGCTGAATGACCCTGACCGTTAGTACTTTCTATTTGACTAGAGATAATTTCTTGATTCTCAATGTCGTATACTTTAAACTCTTTACTCTTTCCAAAATGTTGAAAAATATTACCATCTTCATAAGTTACTGCTATTTTCATTCTGTTATCCTCCATTTTTCTTTTATTTTTAATTGTACAAGATGAAGTGCAATTGACTAAGTGAGCTTTGTCACAAAGAGAGTAGTTACCACCTTCAATTTTTAAAGAATAGCCCCGGACAATGCTTTGAGCAAGCTTATAACGTGCTTGTTCATAAATACTCTGAACGGTTGTTCGGGCAACATCCATTTGTTTAGCACATTCTTGTTGTGTGAGTCCTTCAAGATCCATTAATCTAATTGTTTCATATTCGTCGATTGATAGGACTACTGTTTTTGTAGCTGACGGGTTTGGACCAAAATATGCATATCTAGGTAATCTGCATACTTTTCTTTTTCGACATGGTCTTGGCATAGCTTCACCACCTTTATTATTGACATATGTCAATAACATTATAAGCTAATATTATAAAAATAGCAATAATTAACCACTATCCAATGATTCTTTATTAATTTTATAATAAGTGATATACTCTAAACGAGTAAAGGAGGTTTTAACAATGATAATACGTAAAGCAACAATTAAAGATTTAAAAGCAATTACAGCTGTTGAAGCCACTTGTTTTCCACCTGCAGAAGCAGCTAGTCGGAGTAATTTAAAAAAACGTTTGAAAACTTATCCGAATCATTTTTGGCTATTGGAAGATGAAGGAAAATTGATTAGTTTTATTAACGGAATGGTAACAAATGAAACAACGATCAATGATATTATGTTTGAAGATGCTAGCTTACATGATGAAGCAGGAGAATGGCAGGCAATTTTTGGAGTAAATACAATTCCTGAATATCGTCAACAAGGGTTAGCTGCCAAAGTCATGCAGGTGGTAATTGATGATGCCCGTATGGCAGGACGAAAAGGATGTATTCTTACTTGCAAGGATAAATTATTGCATTATTATGAGAAGTTTGGATTTAAAAATTGTGGGATTTCTCAGTCAATGCATGGTGGTGCTATCTGGTATGATATGCGTTTAGAGTTTGAACATGAATGATTTAGTAAATCTTGGTAAGTTTATTAGTTTGATTTTACGACATAAACCGGAACTAATTGGATTAAAGCTAGATTATCATGGATGGGCAAAGGTTGATGAGTTGTTGTTAGGAATTAATAATAGTGGTCGTTTTATTAATCGAACATTATTAGATGAGATTGTCATGACAAATAATAAACAGCGATATCAATATAATGAAGATCATACAAAAATTCGAGCTAACCAAGGTCATTCAATCAAAGTAGATATTGAATTAATTGAAAAGATTCCACCAGAATATCTTTATCATGGAACGGCATTTAAATATTTGAATAAGATAGAGCAAGAAGGGATTAAAAAAATGAAACGTTTATATGTTCATTTATCGAAAGATATTGAAACAGCATTTAAAGTCGGAAGTAGACATGGTAAAGCAATTGTTTTAGTTATTGATACAAAGGCAATGTGTGAAGATGGCTGTAAATTTTATTATTCCCAAAATGGTGTGTGGTTAACTGAGGACATTGATTATAAATATGTAATGGAAGTAATTAAGTGATGGTTAATACCATTGCTTTTTATTTTCTATGTTATAATAATAAGTATGAGGTGGAAAACGATGAAAGAAAACTTTTTATGGGGTGGTGCTTTGGCTGCGAGTCAGTGCGAAGGTGCGTATAATCTCGATGGTAAGGGATTAAGTGTTAGTGATGTAATGCTTGCAGGAAGTAAGACTAAAAAACGAAAACGGACTGATGGGATTGTTGCTGGAGAATATTATCCAAGTCATGAAGCAATTAATTTTTATCATTACTATAAAGATGATTTACAATATTTTAAAGAAATGGGCTTTAATTGTTTGCGAGTGTCAATTGCTTGGTCACGTATCTATCCTAATGGTGATGAGCTAGAGCCGAATGAAAAAGGGTTGCAGTTTTATGATCAATTATTTGATGAGATGTTGAAACTAGATATTGAACCAGTGGTCACATTATCGCATTATGAAATGCCTTATTATTTAAGCAGGCAGTACAATGGCTTTTTTGATCGGCGGTGTGTTGATTATTTTGAACGTTTTGCTATTACATGTTTCAAAAGATATTCTGCTAAAGTCAAATATTGGCTAACTTTTAACGAGATTAATGGAATGATCACCAATCCTTATACTGGAGGTGGTGTGATTGCAAAAATTGATAATAATTATTTACAAACCGTTTTGACTGCATGTCATCATATGTTCTTAGCAGGAGCAAAAGCGGTTAAAGCTTGTCATGAGATTATTCCTTCTGCTCAAATTGGCTGTATGATTGCCTTCTTATGTGGTTATAGCGCTACATGTAAACCCGATGATGTAATGTTTAATCATAATTTTATGGATGTAAATATGTTTTTTACCGATGTTCAGGTACGAGGGAGATATTCAAATAAAGCATTGACATGGATGTCACGTTATGGAATTGAATTACCAGTCATAGATGGTGATGAAAAAATCTTAGAACAAGGAAAAGTTGATTATATTGGTTTTAGTTATTACCAGAGTATTACGATGTCAAGTGATATTTTAGATAATCTTGGAAGTGGCGGAAATCTTTTTAGTGGAGCTAAAAACTCATATATTAAAGTAAGCGAATGGGGCTGGCCGATTGATCCTAAGGGACTTAGAGTTTCTTTGAATTACTTATATGATCGTTATCAAATTCCGTTATTTATCGTAGAAAATGGACTAGGAGCAGTCGATGAAATTAGTGACGATCATCAAATTCATGATAATTACCGAATTGATTATTTGACGCAACATGTTCGAGAAATGAAAAAAGCAGTAGACTTAGATGGAGTTGAGTTGCTTGGGTACACTTGGTGGAGTCCGATTGATATTGTAAGCTATTCAACTGGCGAAATGAAAAAACGTTATGGATTTATTTACGTAGATAAAGATAATGATGGAAATGGTACTTTAAAACGTTATATTAAAGATTCATTTTATGTATATCAGGAAATTATAAGAACAAATGGTGAGTGTGTTGATGAAAAAAAACGTTATACTTTAAATAGTCAATTAAAGGATGTTTTGGAAATAAAAGGGCTTAGAGAAATTATTAAATTAGTTAGTGAAGGAAAAGTTACTGACCTTCAATTAAAACTAGGGGGACGCTTAAAAATAAATCAATTACTTGATAAATTTGATGTTAATGATAATAATCAAAGATTGATTATAGATTTACTGAATCGTTTAGAGGCTAAATAATGAAAATGTCCGGAATAATTAACCGGACTTTTCTATTTATTCAATAATATAAGCATTAATGATTTGGCCATAATAAGCCGTGTGTAAATCTTTATTTGCTCCATAGAATGAACTATCAACATCTTGAGGATAAAAACGTTCTAAATTGTTTGGAGTAATTGCATTTTTATCTTGTACTTGTTGATAGACAATTTTACACTCAAGTGTCAAAGGAAGTTCTTTAATACCTGGAACTGATATTTTATCAGGATCTTCTAAAGTAGGCCCAAGTTCTTTAACTTTATCAATATCTCTTCCTGATTTCGTACCGCAAACCCCTAAGATTTTCTTATCAAAAGCACCTAAAGGAATATTGATTGTAAATTCAGGATTTTTTTCTATCTGTTCTTTAGTGAAACGATGTTCTCTTACAAAAACAGTAAATAATTCTGTTGCTCATTCAATTCCTAAGGTTCCCCAGGAAATTGTAATACTATTGACTTTATCATCAACTTTAGCTGTTAAAAGAACGCCAGTTTGAACAGCTTCCATAATTTCTTTAGCATAATCAAATACATTTATTTGTTTTTTCATCTAATTAGCCTCCTTGTTATTTTAATAACTATATGATAAATTAGAACTAAATTAATAACAAGTATACACTTTTAAGTAAGATACTATCTAAAAGGAGAGTAAAAATGAACGATGAAGTAAATGTAAGACCATTTGCATATGCAATGTCTTTGATCGATGGCAAATGGAAAATGCACATATTATTTTGGTTATGGAAAAAACAAGTACTACGATATAGTGAGTTAAAACGTGCATTAGGAACAATTACACATAAAATGCTAAGCACTCAGTTAAAAGAATTGGAAAAGGACGACTTGATCATTCGCAATGAGTATCCGCAAGTCCCGCCTAAAGTTGAATATTCATTGTCTCCACGTGGTTTAACATTGATGCCGGTGTTAGAATGTTTATGCAAGTGGGGACATGAACACATTAATGATGGAGATAATCATGGATAAAGAATATTATTCGATAGGTGAGATTGCAGAAATTTGTAATATTCCGATACGGACCTTACGTTACTATGATGAAATCGGGCTATTAGTCCCTGAAAAAAGGGATATTGAATCAAGCTATCGTTATTACGCTAGACATCAGATATTACAAGCTAATATTATTAATCAATTTAAGATTCAGGGGTATTCAATTAAAGAGATTAAACATCAGCTTGCAAATAATTCCGTTTCTTTGAGTGAAGAAACCTTGAATCAAAAACATGCTGAATTAAAAAAAACAATAGCTGAATTAAATAAATTAGAGAAACGTTTAGGATTCTTTTTGGAGTGTCTAAAGTATCAAGATCATCAGTTGCATTTACAATTAAAGGAAATACCGGAAATTTATATTGCTTATGTTCGTCAACAAGGTTTAGCAGACCAAGAAGCCTTTATGCGTCGATTTAGTGAATTAAATACTTTATGTCGTAAGAATAATTTAGAGCCGATAGGAAATATAATGGCGCGTTATTATGACGATTATCAACAATATGATCCCGATTGTGCTGATGTTGAAGTTTCTATTCAAATTGATTTAAATCATGAAATTGGTGGAGTAGTTAGAAAAGAACCTGGTTATTTATGTGTTTCTGCTCTTCATTATGGGCCTTATCGAGATGAATATAAGACTTATACTCTTATGATGGAATGGATGAAAAAAAATAATTTAGTAATGTGTGGACCAGCATTAGAATATTATTTAATAGATCCTATCTTTACTAATGATGAAAATGAATTTGTGACTGAATTAAGAATTCCTGTAAAAAGCATTTGACTCTCTAGTTACTAGAGGCTTTATAATAAATTTGAGGTGATTAGATGATACATTTAGTATATTTAGACAATAAAGAAAAAGTCTTAGAAAAGATTATGAGTGGCAAAAAAACAATGATAATTCGAGGAGCAGCAGGACGCAAGATTCCTCATAGTAGAGTATTCAATGACGAAGTATTATATTTCATGGAAAAAGGAACTAAAAAAATAACAGCAAAAGCAAGAGTAGTTAACGTTTTAAATTTTATTAAATTAAGTGAAGATGAAATAAATGAAATATTATTAAAGTATCAAGATAAATTAGATTTAACGCCAAAACAACAAGTTCGCTGGCATAAAAAATGTTTGTGTTTAGTTGAATTTACAGATGTAGAAGCAATTAAACCACTAGATTTTGATCATCAGGGGAATATGGATGATTGGTTGATTCTTGATAGAATTGAAGATGTTGTAGTAGGAACGAGTATCCCCTACAACTATAATAATGCTAGATTTAAGTAAACTGCCGGAAGGGTAGTTTTTTTTAAGAAAATTTTTAAGGATTATTAATAACAATAAATTGGTAATAATGATAGAATAAGTCATATTGGGGGTGTAAAAATGAAAGATAAATTAAAAAACTTTAAACATCTCTTTTTTAAAATCCTAAAATTTGAGATTTTCTATAAATTTGCAATATTCCTAATTATCAGTCCATTGATTAATAAAATTCTTCAAATATATTTAAATAATAATTCCAGCGGAGCTGCATTTAACCAATACATATTATTTAATTTCTTAAATCTTGAAGGGATTACAGTTGTTTTAATTATTATGATGATGGCAGTAATTGCAATTGGATATGAATTTAGTGTACTGATCAATATGATTACTTTAAATAAGCAAAATAAAGATTTTCGAATTTATGAGGTAATGAAAACCTCGTTATTAAATTTGAGTTGTTTAAAGCATCCTAGTAGTATTTTAACAGGAATATTCTTTTTATTTATTTTACCATTAGTGCATCTTGGTTATATAAACTCATTGATACCAAGTTTAAAAATTCCTAATTTTATTTTTGGAGAATTGAGCTTAACTTTTCAAGGGAATATTTTAATATGTTTAATCTATGGATTGTATTTTGGAATTTATGGATTAATGTTTTTTGTACCGGTTTTAATGATTTTAAAAAAAGAAAATATTATTAAAGCCTTTAAAGAAAATATAAAGTTCCATAAATTATTGACATTAAAAGAACGTATTTCATTAATTGGAATAATGGGTATTTGGATCGTTCTTGAGAATGGATTAATTCAAATATTACCAGATGCTTTAATAAAAAATGCGGATTTTAATCGTTATTTTTTAAAGAATTTAATTATTTCTTCGAGATTTAGAATTTATTTATTGGAATACATCATATATACATTAATAATCATGGTTTTGATGATTGTTTTCTATCAATATTTAATAGGTGTTATGGGTAAGCACGAGCCTGAACTATTGAAAGTAAAGGTGGATTTAGAATTTAATCGCTTATTTGACCGAACTTTATTAAAAGCACAAATTCATGGTAATCGTTTTTTTCAAAGCTTGGATAAATATTTTTTTGAAACACATTTTTATCAAAAGTATCGTGGGATGATCAACCTTGTTTTTTGGCCCTGTATGTTTATCTTGATTACTTATCTTTTTCCTAATTCAATATATATTTTATCAGCTATCTTAATTGTTGTTTTGTTGATGTATTTTGCTGCTAGTATTATTATTCGTTATGAAAAAAGAAAAAATGGTCAGGAATTTGAAGATGATAGTGGTTTGCTGTTTTTGCCTTATCGCTTAATTAAACGAACTTTAAATAATTCTCGCTTATATAATCATCATCCTAGAATGGTTACAGCACTCTTAGCTTTTATTTCTGTTTGTCTAGTAGGAATGTATTTAGAACAACCGTTGATGCTCCATCATCCATGGGTAATCGGTCATCGTGGTTCAATTTACGGGGTTGAAAATACAGATGGAGCTATCATGACAGCAGCTGATAAAGGAGCGGATTATGCAGAAATTGATGTGCAATTATCTAAAGACGGGGTTCCTGTTGTGATTCATGATGCAGATTTGTCGCGATTGGCACATAAAGATGAAAAAGTAAAAAATATGACTGCTAAACAATTAAGTGAAACCTTGGTTTATCATAACGAATACACTGATAAAATTCCGACGCTAGATCATTTGATTAAAAAGTTAAAAAAGAATAGCACTAAAATGGGACTTTTGATTGAGTTAAAAGTTGAGGGCGGTAATGGAGAAAAACTAGCTAAAAAAATTATTGATGTTATAGAGAAAAATGATTATCAAAAGCAGGCTATCTACATGTCGCTTGATTTAGATACTGTTCAATATCTTCAAAGTCAGCGTCCTGAATGGTGGATTGGATATTGTATTTATGGTAGTGCTGGAGATATTGAAGGATCATTATGGAACCAAGGTATCGACTTTTTGGCGATAGAAGAAAATCGAGCTACAGTGAGTTTTGTAGAAAAGGCTAATCGTAATTGGGTTCCTGTTTATGTATGGACAGTAGATGATGAAAGTAGGATGATACAGTATCTTGAACTTGGGGTTAGTGGAATCATTACTAATTATCCTAATCGGGGGAGAAAAGCAGTCGATAAATTCAAAGAGAATAATTATCAGTATTATTATCATCATGGGTCAGGATATCCTGATAGTTAAAACTAGATTGCGATCTAGTTTTTTTCTAACAGTTTTGTAAGGTTGGTTAAATTACTAGGCTATCTTAAGAGGCGATAGTATAATGAATAAAAGGAGTTGAAGAGAATGAAAATCATGATAGTTGAAGATGATTTGATCTTGGCGCGTGAATTGCAATTATTATGTGTTAAGTGGAATTTTCAGGCAAAGTATCTTGAGGATTTTAAGCATGTAGATCAAGTATATTGTACATATCAGCCGGATTTGATTTTATTAGATATTAATTTGCCTTTTTATGATGGTTTTTACTGGTGTCAAAAGATAAGGGAAAATTCCACAGTACCAATATTATTTATTTCTAGTCGAGAGCAAAATGCTGATAAAATTCTGGCACTGTCAGCTGGAGGCGATGATTATATTGAAAAACCATTTGATTTAGAATTGCTGTTGGTGAAAATAAAAGCAATATTGAGAAGAACTTATGAATATAAACATTTGGAAAAAGAATATCTTGATGAGGATACCTCTTATGATATTGTGAGGGGGCGATTTGTATATCAAAATAAAGTTTTAGAATTGACTAAATCAGAAGGTAAGATAATGTCGACACTATTAGGGCAACGAGGCAACTGGGTAACCAGGGAACAGTTGATGATGACATTGTGGAATACTGATGAATTTGTTACTGATGCGACTTTATCGGTTCATATTTCACGTCTACGAAATAAATTAAAGGAATTAACGAATGGAAAAGATATTATTAAGACGAAAAAGGGAGTAGGTTATTATATTGATTAATTATTTAAAAGAGAAATTACGGCCTATTGTAGGTGGAATGTTAGTTTTAGTATTTATTAATATTTATTTTTTATATTTGTGTGGTAGTCGCTTATATTTAAGTGATCTGGTTTATTTGGATGTTATTTTAATTTTTATTGGGATTACGATCTTTATTTATGGAAATGTGAAATACCGAGCAGTTGAAAAAATAATGAAAACTAATAATTTTTTGACCACAAAGGAATTAAAAAGCTATTTATCGTTGCAAGCACTTAGTGTTATTGAGCAAAACGATTTATATTATCATGAAGAAATTAATCACTTAAGTACTCAAATACAAGAATTATCGGATTATATTTCTAGATGGTCACATGAAGCTAAGTTGCCGATTGCTTCAATGCGCTTAATGAATGAACGTAATCAAGATCTAGTTTTAAAAAAACAAATGCGTTTAACTATTGAACAAATTCAATTATTATTAAATACAATGTTAATGTCTAGTAAGCTTAGAAATCCTGTGAATGATATTAAAATAGAGAAAGTTTTTTTATCTCAAGTTATTAAGGAAGCGATAAAACATCAATCTTATTTCTTAATTAATGATCATTTTAAAATTAATTTAAAGGTAGAGAATGAGTATGTTTATAGTGATCGGCGCTGGTTAACATATATGCTGGACCAGTTCATTACCAACTCGATTAAATATAAACAAACAGAACCAAATTTGACTTTTTATATTAGAGAAGATCATGATGGATTAGAACTTATTGTTGAAGATAATGGAATCGGAATTGCACCGGAAGATGTTCCGTATATATTTGACCGTGGCTTTATCGGTCATAATCTTCGTGATGGAGACTATCGCTCAACGGGAATGGGTTTATATTTTGTTAAAGAGATAGCAGAGAAGTTAGGTATTAAAGTTATCTATGATAATACTTTTTGCTCAGGAAGCCGCTTTAAATTACAATTTGAAGATAATGCAGAATATTTCATGCTAGATTACTAAAATGTAAGATTATAGAGCTAACTGTTAGATAAGCGTTAGGATTTTTTCTTGATTAGTTGGTAAACTTTAGTTGTAATCTAAGGAGGAATTAAAAATGAGAAAGATTGTAGAAATAAAAAATCTCGTTAAAAGTTATGGTGGTAAAGATTATCATACTAAAGTATTAAAAAATATTAATTTAGACATTTATGAAAATGATTTTATTGCAATTATGGGACCTTCTGGAGCAGGTAAATCGACTTTATTAAATATGTTATCAACTTTAGATAAACCAACTCGTGGTGAAATCATTATTGATGGTGAGGATATTACAAAGGTTAATAATAAGCGGTTGTCGAAAATTAGACAGGAGAAAATTGGTTTTATTTTTCAAGATTATAATTTATTAGATAATATGACTTTACAGGATAATATTGCTTTACCGTTGAGTTTAAATGGAAAGAGAAGCCGTGAAATTATTGAAAAGACTAAACAGATGGCCTCTTTATTTGGATTAAGTGAACATTTAAATAAATATCCTTATCAATTATCAGGGGGACAAAAGCAGCGTGGTGCCAGTGCACGAGCATTGATTACTAATCCACGGATTATTTTTGCTGATGAACCGACAGGAGCATTAGATTCTAAGTCAAGTAAAGATTTATTAATTTCTTTGAAAAAAGCGAATGAGTCAGGCAATGCAACGATTTTAATGGTAACTCATGATGCTTATAGTGCCAGCTATGCTAAACAGGTTTATATGCTTAGTGATGGAGCAATTAAATGTCGCTTAAATCATAGTGGTGAGCGACAAAAGTTTTATGATGAAATTTTAAGCTTACTAGCTTCGATGGGAAGTGAACAAGAATGAGTTTATTTAAATTAGCTTATTCAAATTTTAAACGCAGTGTCAAAAATTATGTTGCTTTGATTATTTCTTTATCGTTTTCAATTTTTACGTTTTTTAATTTTCAAAATATTGTTTTTCTAATGCGATGGATGTTTTAAAAGAAAAAAACAGTGATTATATTGCAATTATTATTCAAGTTATTTCTATTGTTTTAATAATTTTTGTCTTCTTTTTTATCTGGTATGCGACAAATGTTTTTTTATCACAGCGTAAAAAAGAAATTGGAATTTTTACTTTTATGGGACTGGATAATGTAAAAATTGGTAAGATGTATGTAATTGAAGTTGCGATGATTGGACTTTTATCATTAATTATTGGCCTAGGGAGTGGAGCGCTTTTTTCTAAACTTTTTACAATGTTGTTATTACGCTTATCAGATATAAGCGTGGATGTTTCATTTAGTTTTAGTATTATTCCTGTATTACTGACAATCGCTTTATTTGTCACGATTTTTGCTATTATGATTATTAAAGGCTATATTAACATTTTAAGAAGCAGTGTTTTAGATATGTTATCAGCATCAAAACAAAATGAATTACGTGAAGAAAAAATAATTATTACTTTATTAAAAGTGGTAATTGGGGTAGTTTTGATTTGTGGTGGCTATTATGCTGCGATGATGGTTGGTGATATGTCTTCGTTTATCTATATATTTTATGCAGTAGTTTTGGTTGTTGCTGGAATCTATTTTCTATATAATGGGGTAATTCCGTTTGTAATTAAAAAGTTAGCTCAAAACAAAAGTTATCTATATCAAAAAGAACGCTCATTGTGGGTCAATAATTTAGCATTTCGTTTAAAAAAGAATTATCGTGCTTATGCAATGGTAACGATTTTAATGATTTGTTCGGTTACCGTTTTAGCAACCTCATTTGCAATGAAACAACGCTACGATAATATCAGTCATTTTAGAGGTACTTATACTTATACTGTGATGGCAAATAAAGCTCTTGATGGCAAACAAATTGCTCAAAAAATCAGTAGTAATAATGAGCTCAACTATCATAATAGTCTAAACTATATTGCCTTAAATGCAGATATGGTTAAAAGTAAATATCTATATAATCAGTATGGTGTAGTTTCATATAGCCAGTTAAAAAAAGCCGCAAAAGAGGCTAAAATTAAATTTGATATACCAAAATTAGATGATCAGCAAGTAGTTAATTTGACGAGATTATATTTACTTGATATCTCAGATCCTGAAATTAATCCGGTGATAGAAATTGCAGGTGAAAAATATCAAATTGTTGATGAAACTGCAACATCATATTTAGGATTATTGCAAGAAAATATTAGTACCTATATTGTTAGTGATAACACATATGAAAAGTTAAGAAATTTTGGACAAGAGTTTTATATGTATAACTATCAAATAAAAGATCCTAATAATTATCAAGCATCGATTGATTATTTAAATAGTTTGGTAAAAGATGGACCTGTAGATTATGTGAGTTATTTAGCCAATGATCCTAATGGTGGGGATATTGCTTGGGTTCGAGTAATGTACTCTATTTGTATTTTCTTGTTTTTAGTATTCATTTTAGCTAGTGGAAGTATCATTTTTATGAAATTGAGTAATGAGGCTTTTGAGGATCGAGAGAGATATAATGTTCTAAAAAAACTAGGAATCAGTAAACGAACATTGAGTAGGTCAATTAGAAATGAGATACGTTTTGCTTATTATTGTCCTTTTGTTTTGATGGTACTGTCCTCATATTTTTCTGTTCATGCGCTAGCTAATGTTATGAAGACAGAACTATACACTGTAAATATTGTTAGTGCTATCGTTATTTTAGTAATCTTTTATATAATCTATACTATTTCAGTATTAATGTTTAAAAAGAAAGTATTGAGTGATCATTAAATAAAAGCAGGATGAAGTTTAATTTGTCCTGTTATTTTTTACTAATAAAGCACTTGCAGCAAGCAAGAAAAGAAGATACAAGTAAATTATATTTGGCTATTGAATTGTAGAAATAAAACTAGGGGTTTAATTACATAATTATTATATTTAATAATTATGTTGATAAGCTATTAAGAAAAAACGTTGAAATAATAGAAATATGGTATAATTAAACATATTAACTTGTTAGGAGGTTAAATGATGAAAAAAAAATCAGGTATTATTGAGGAATTTAAGAAGTTTATAACTCGAGGAAATGTTATGGACATGGCTGTAGGGGTCATTGTTGGTGGTGCTTTTACAACAATCGTAACTTCACTTAATAATGATATTATTTCACCGATTTTAGGGATTTTTGGCGGAGTTGATTTTTCTGATTTAAAACTTGTCATGGGGAGTGGTGAAAATGCTCCAGTTTTAAAGTATGGAAGTTTTTTAACGGCGGTGATTAATTTCTTAATTATAGCAATGATTATTTTCTTAATTGTTCGTGCAATGAATAAAATTAATGAAAGTATCAAAGCTAAATTGACTGACAAGGAAGAAGTGCTGGTTGAAACAACAAAAGTATGCCCTTATTGTAGAGAAAAAGTTGCGAAAGAGGCAACCCGCTGTCCTCATTGTACTTCTATTCTAGAAGAAAAAGTTGATTAAGCAGGAGTTGACATGAAAGATATTATAATTAAAAATGCGTATCATGGTAATTTAAAGAATCTTGATTTGACGATTCCTCGGAATAAATTAGTCGTAATCACTGGTTTATCCGGGTCAGGTAAATCAACTTTAGCAATTGATGTTCTTTATCAAGAATGTCAGCGACAGTATTTAGAAGCAATTTCTTTTCAAGGAATTAATAAACCAGGAGTCGAAGTAATAAGAAATGTTTCACCAGCAGTTGTAATTACACAGGATGAAAAAAATAATAATCCTCGTTCTTCACTGGGAACAGTAACAGATATTTACACTGATATTCGAATGATTTATGAAAAGCTAGGAGTTCGTAAATGTCCCCACTGTGGTAAAATGATTGATGCATCATACTGTCATGAAGAATTAGTTCGAGCTGATAATGATTTTACTGTTTATATGTACTGTAATTATTGTCATTATAAGATGGAAAAATTAACAAGATCACATTTTTCTTTTAATAGTGAAAAAGGTGCCTGTCCAACTTGCTTTGGATTAGGTAAAACATTAATACTTAATTTAGATAAAGTACTTGAGCCAAACTTATCTCTTCGCGAGGGTGCAGTTGCATTTTGGCATCATCGTTATAAAGAATATCAAATCGAACAATTAGAAAAAGTATATCGAGAACTGGGGCTTTCAGTGACTCCGGAAACAAAAGTGATTGATTTTAATCAGCAGCAAAGAGTGATCTTATTATATGGAACTGAATCAAAACAGTTTAAGGAACTTTTTGGTAAAATAAAAATAAGTAAGTTTGAAGGAATTATAACTAATTTATGGCGTCGGGTTGAAGAAAAGAAAAATCAAAGTAAAGAAATAAGCAGTTATTTCGATGAACAGGTATGTTCTGATTGTCATGGTGAAAAGCTTAATTCATTAAGTCGTCAAATTACAGTGAATAAAACAGTTATTACAGCAACAACAAAAATGCCTTTGACGGAATTACTACATTGGCTTGAGCAGCTGGAAGCTACTGTTTCAGGACTACAAAAAGAAGCTGTCCAACAATATATAATTGATTTAAAAACAAAAATTCAAAGAATCATTAATGTTGGTTTAGGATATTTGCATTTAGATCGTCAAACAATGACTTTATCTGGCGGTGAGAAACAAAGAATTAAATTGGCAGCGGCTTTACAAAGTCAGTTAACGGGGATAATTTATATTTTTGATGAACCAACAATGGGATTACATCCTAAAGATACAGCAGGAATTATTAATGTTTTAAAGGAATTGCGAGATCAAGAGAATACGGTGATTGTAATTGAACATGATTTAGATGTAATTAAAGCAGCAGATTATTTAATTGACCTTGGACCTGGTGCAGGAAAGCATGGTGGTCAAATTCTTGCATTAGGAACTTATCACGAGTTGCAAAATAATCCTAGTTCAATAACTGGACAATATTTTGTTAATAAAAAGAAATGTAAAAGAGTATATCGAACAAGTAATCGATATTTTGAGGTGAAAAATGCTCATGTTCATAATTTGAAAAATATTGATGTAACTTTTTTAGTTGATTGTTTAAATGTTGTTACCGGTGTATCAGGGTCTGGTAAAAGTACTTTGGTGTTTGCTGTATTAGCTAAACAGCATTATCGATATTTTGATGATATTATTGCTGTCAGACAAGAAAGTATTACGACGACAAGGCGCTCTAATATTGCTACATATACAGGAATTTATGATGAAATTAGAAAGCTTTTTGGAAGTTTAGAAGCAACTAAAGAAATGGGTTTTACGGCTAAACATTTTTCTTTTAACAGCCAAGGAGGACGTTGTGAAAATTGTGAAGGATTAGGAACTGTTACTAGCAACATGTTATTTTTTAAAGATGTTGAGGTTGTCTGTCCAGTTTGTCAAGGAAAACGTTTCATTCCTGAAATCCTTGCATTAAAATATCATGAACATTCAATTGATGATGTGCTTCATTTATCAGTTGATGAAGGGGTCGGTTTTTTTAGTGATTGTCCCAAAATAATTAAAACTTTAAAAATGCTGCAAGATGTTGGTTTAGGGTATTTAGAATTAGGACAAGTTTTAACAACGCTGTCGGGTGGTGAAAAACAGCGTTTAAAATTGGCAACGACATTACTAACAAACATAAATAAACATAATCTTTATTTAATTGATGAACCAACAATTGGCTTACATCCTCTGGATATTGAGCATTTGCTACTTTTGCTTGATCGTATTGTTGATAGTGGTAATACAGTAGTAATCGTTGAACATAATCAGCAGATTATCAATGCTGCTGACTGGATCGTTGATCTGGGGCCAGCGGGAGGAAATGATGGTGGTTATGTAATTGCTGCTGGGACACCAAATGATATAAAGGGTAATGAGAATTCAATAATTGGTGAATTTTTGTAAGAACTTCTACGAAGTTCTTATTTTTATGCATATTATTTGCTTATGCAATAGCTCTGAGGTAGAATAATGTCGAAATATAACAGTGTTATATTTTGGAGGTGACTATGACTACACAAGAAAAAATTATAAATGTTGCGACTCAGGAGTTTTTAAATAGTGGGTATCTTGGTGCATCGCTAAGAAAAATTGCCAAAGCGGCTCATGTAACAACTGGAGCAATGTATGGATATTATAAAAATAAAGAGGCACTTTTTAATGATATTGTTGAAGAAGTGTCTGAGGAATTTAAAAATGATTATTTGGTTGAGGGAATTAATCTTGAGACGATTGATTACATTTATCAAAATTTTGAAGTTTTTAAATTAATCATTTGCTGTAGTAAAGGAACTCGTTATGAAGAATATTTAGATTGTTTAGTAAATGAAAAAACGAAGCAATTTAATGAACATGGTTTTGATGATAAATTATCACATATTATTAATCATTCATATTTATTTGGTGTTTTTGAAATTGTCCGTCATCAAATGACTGAGAAACAAGCTGAGGATTTTGTCAGTGATTTACAAGAATTTTATCAGGCGGGCTGGAATAAGTTATTAGAAAGAAAGGAAATATAATATGGAAACATTAATTGGAATATTGATTCCGTTTATTGGAACGACGGCAGGGGCAGCGTGTGTCTATTTTATGAAAAATAAAATGAACGATTTAGTTCAGAAAGTATTATTAGGATTTGCTTCGGGAGTAATGATTGCAGCTTCTGTTTGGTCACTATTGATTCCGGCGATGGATATGTCAAGTGATTTGGGAAAAATGGCGTTTGTTCCTGCAGCAGTAGGTTTTCTATTAGGAATAGCTTTTTTGCTTTTACTTGATCGTAATGTACCTCATATGCATTTGGATAATGAAGAAGAGGGTCCTAAAAGTCAATTGAAAAAATCAACAATGTTAGTCTTAGCATTAACTTTGCATAACATCCCAGAAGGAATGGCAGTTGGAGTTATTTTTGCGGGATTGGCATCTGGAAGTCAGGGAGTAACTTATGCGGGAGCTTTAGCTTTATCGCTGGGAATTGCAATTCAAAACTTTCCTGAAGGAGCAATTATTTCAATGCCGTTAAAAAGTTCTGGGTTATCAAAGAACAAATCATTTATATATGGGATGCTATCAGGTATTGTTGAACCGATTGGTGCAGGATTAACTATTTTGATGGCTTCATTAGTAGTACCGATTTTACCATATCTATTAGCATTTGCGGCAGGAGCCATGGTTTATGTAGTTGTTGAGGAACTTATTCCGGAGGCTTCACAAGGGCATCATAGTAATATTGCAACTATTGGTTTTGCTATTGGGTTTGTCGTGATGATGATGTTAGATGTCGCCTTAGGTTAATCTTTACATAATCTTAAGCACAGTTGTATAGTTTCGTTTCTGTAATTAAGTAAAATGAGGTTAAAGAGGTGACAGAAATGAAAAAGAGATTAGGGTTAGGTTTGGGAATGTTTTTAATAACAATTTTATCTAATTTGTCAGGAGTTATGGCTTATAGTGGTAATAGTAATTTACCGGGAAGTGCAATAATTATTGTTTTTGTACCGGTAATGTTAGGAATTATCTATTTAGCTAGTAAGGGTGAGGTTAAATAACTAAAACTTTACATAGAATTAAAGCAGGGATGATATAATTTTAAATGAGAATATTAGATAATTTAGCTATGGTATAGATGGATTGGTTATAAAATAATGCTAAGTCCTTTATGCACACTATAAAATTTTGATTAAAAGACTAATCATATCTTATACCTGCTCTATTTGAATAACTTTCCCTATGTATATGAAAGATGAGGCAATAGCCTCATTTTTCATATTTCATAAATTCCAAAATTTAACATTTTGTTAACAAATTGATGATATTATTAGTCTACAAAATAAGTATTATAAAGATAAGGATAAACATATATTTAGTAAGGAGGCGGTTTTAATGAACAAATTAGCTTTAGTTGCGATAAGTTTATTTGTAGTTGTAGAAATTCTAGTTGGAGATTGCGTAGTCCAGGGAATTCCTCTTTGGGTAGTTGGTTTAATTGGTTTTAGCCTAATTTGGATGGGAATAATTTGTGTAAAAGAAAAAGTCCAAATCAAAGACTGGTATTAAAAAAAGGAAATTATGATTTCCTTTTTTTTATTTATGTTTAAACATTTCAAATGATGAAGCAATTAATAAAAATAGCATACCTGTGTGTACCCAGAAAATTGTATAATCAAGAACACCATGTAATAGAATAACTGCAATGCATGAAATTACAAGGGCGACATAACGGAGATTTAGCTTTTCTTGATAGACCTTAAATAATCTTTTACAATTATCAAACATATAAGGAACAAGAGTAGCAACGCCAACGACACCAAATGATAAAATCGGATCAAGATAGACGCTGTGAGCATGTTGAGTGACATGACCACCATACTGTTTAAAAATCATCATATATGTCATTGGGCCTTGACCAAAGAGCGGATGGGCTTTGATTCCTTCAATTGCAGCATGCCAGATCTTTGTTCTTACAGTAAAGTTATCAACTAGTTTTTCAATTCTTGGGAACTGTTCAGGATTAAAGATAAAATAAATACCACCAATGATACAAAGTAGCCCAATTAAACTGCAAATCCGGTAATTTTTATTGATGATCAAGAATACTAACATTGCTCCAGCGGTTGCAACAAAAGCGGTACGACATCCAGTCATATATAATAAAAAGAAATTAAGGCAGGCAACGATAAAATAATAAAGCTGTTTTTTGACATTTTTAGTACCAAATATTTTATATCCAATCATCATGATGGTAAATTCAATCATCATGGCATAGTAATTAGCATTGAAGAAAACAGAATTAAGACGATTTTCACGTCTGCTAAATACTTTTAAAGTAAAATGATCATAACCTAAACGATCGAGAATTTGAATTTGTTCAAATAGTCCATAAATGGCCCATAGAATCGATAATGCAATTAACATATCTAAAATAAATTCAAAAGTATCTTCATTGATATATTGTCGATAATATAACATTAGTGAAACAAAGATAAAGATAAGTGCGACACATCCTACACCAATCCAATTTTGATAAATTAAAGAAATAGCTAATGTTAAAAGCATAAAAATTATTAAATATTTAGATTTTGGGGTACTTTTAAACGCATTTATAATTTTTTTAGTGTACAATAGGTATAATGTTTCAAGTAATAAAAAAGGTACACAAATATAAAATGGGGTAGATAAACTAAGGGCGGTAGCAATAATCATTAATTGTTCCTTAGTAAAACGTTCTTTTAATGAATTGATAAATTTCATAATAGACCTCCAAGTACTGTTACTATAGCATAAATATAAAATAGACACAAACAAAGGAGATATAATGAAAAAGTATTTATATGTTTTTAACTATCCCCCAGAAGATAAAGAATTATGTGCTTTAGAATTTAGAACATTATTTAAAGATGAATTTAAGAGTAAATATTATTTATCAAATAAAGATTATAGTGTCGATAAAAGTGTTTTTGTAAAAGCAAAGCTCGATCTTTGGGGAATAGATGCTGATTTTAATAAACTAATCGAAAAAGTGGCTGCGCTGCATAAAGATTACCAGAATTTTAAAGTAATATATTTAAAAAATGAAGTTACTCATGTTGACTATCAAGAAAGTTTACTTAGGTGTAAAGATATTTCTTGGGGTATTGCAGGAAGTGTTAATATGTCTAGACCGCAACATACTATCGCGATTACAAAATTAGAAGATCAATGGCTTTGCGGTTATTATCATCATGGTGTTCCGTCTTGGCAAAAACACGATGATAAACCTAATACTTTTTCTAATTCTTTAGATATCCGGTTAGCTCGAACTTTAGTTAATTTAGCAGCTGGAGATAATGATCAGGTAACGATCGTTGATCCTTGTTGTGGTATGGGGACAGTTGTTCTAGAAGGACTCGCTTTAGATTTAGATATTGAAGGATTCGATATTTCCAGGGAAATATCTTGGCAAGCACGTAAAAATTTAAAGTATTATGGTTATGATGAGTATTTGATTAATAAGGTGAGTATTCATGACTTACAAAAACATTACGATGTTGCAATCATGGATATCCCATATAATTTATATACTCCAATAACTTACGAAGAACAGTGTAGAATGATTCAGTCCTCGCGAAGAATTTGTGACAAAATGATTATGGTAACTTTTGAGGAAATGAGTAAAGAAATAAATCAAGCTGGCTTTTTGATCATTGACGGCTGCTTACGTAAAAAGACAGAATATGTTAAATTTGGACGCTATATTTATATTTGTATTTAATAAAAGCAACATTTAGTTGCTTTTATTTATGTTTTATGATTTTTTGAAGATAAGGTATTTGTGATAATTCTTCAACATTATCTTTATATAGAAAAAGCAATGTTCCAAAATATATAATGACTCCAATAACGATTGCAATAAATAGAGTGATAATCAAACGATCAATAACTTTAATTAAACCATAGTAGCATAGCGCGACTGTAAATGCCATAATTGCTGAACTAATCAATGGGTAGATGAAGGTGTGTAATTTCTCTTGATAATAAGTAGTAATATGTTTTAAAGCTCTTTGATTTGCGAAACAAAGCTGTAAACCATAAAGACAGTTACCGATCAATAGAGAATAAATATTTAAATTCGTTGCAAGTAAAAGAAATAGAGTAATAAAACAATGGATAATTAACGCATATATAGCATTTTTTAAAGGAATAGATGAATATCCTAAAGCTTGCAATAATCCATTGGTATAGGTAGAAAGACCATAGAAAACAATTGCTGGACTCCCAAATGTTAAAAGGGTGCTGGCTAGAACAACCGTTTCTTTTTGCGGAAAAATTGCTTGAATAATCGGAACTGCAAGAATACTCATTCCAACGGCACTGGGAATAAGGATCAACATGATGACTTTTGTTCCTTGAGCAATTTGTTTTTTAACTTCAGCAGTATCTTTAAATAGCCATGCTGATGAAATATTGGGAATTGAAGCTGTTGACATTGCTGAGGCAAGAGCTACAGGAACGTTTTGTAAAATAATATACTCACCCCCATAAGCCCCAAAGGCACTGATGGATTTGGCACCATCACCACAAACTAGATAAAACATATACATATCAATAGTTGAGATAAGGTTGTAAACGCAAGTAGCCAAAATTATTGGAGTAACAATATTTGAAATCATTTTAAAGATATCTTTAAACGAATCTGTATGGGGATCGGCTGCTTCGATATTTGGAGGATTTAAATAACTTTGTTTAGTTCTTTTGAACATGAACAACATATAACATAAGCTGATTAGAACTCCGGCGCCAGTGCCTAAGGCACTACCAGTTGCCCCGTGACTAGCAACTAGACTTTGATTATTAAGGTATGGTTGAATAAATAGATAAGCAGCTCCAATTGAAACACCGGCATTAAATACTTGTTCGATTATTTGTGAAATTCCAGTAAAGGCAGTAGTTTTAAAGGCTTGAAAATAACCCCTAAAAATCCCCAATAGTCCAGAAAGAAAGATCGTTGGACAAAGAATTCGCAAAGCTGAAACAGCTTTATCAGGAACAATATAGGGTGCAATTACAAATGCGATAATTGCTGCTCCTCCACCAACTGCAACAATATAAATAAATGAGCAAAGAAGAATCTTTTTAACATTATTATATTGATTAACGGCCAGTTTTTCAGATAACAACTTAGAAATAGCAGTTGGAATACTGTAAGAAGAAACTAAAAGAATTAGTGCATATACATTATAAGCAGTAGAATAGTAACCCATTCCTTGTGAACCAATCAGTTTAGTTAATGGACTTCGATATAACAGACCAATAATTCTTACTAATATTCCAGCAGCAGCTAAAAAAGCAGCCTGTTTAAAAATTGAATTCTTTTTCATAAAATAAACTCCTTATGGATAATAATGTCATATTATATTAACCATACCATTTATTGAAGGATAAATGTATGAAAATTTTAATTATTAATAAGATTCTTGTTTTAATTATTTTATTTTATCATAAAAAGATAATTAGTTCTTTATTGTCGGTAGTTTAAATAAAAAAGATAAAATATGTTAGAATAGGGTGATTAGAAAATTAATTTTATATTTGCTTGACTCTCCGGTAAGGGGAGCTTATACGATGTTTATGGAAGGTGATAAGATGTTTTCGATTGGTGAGTTTTCAAAAATGGCTAAAACGACTGTAAAGACTTTGCGACATTATGATGAGATTGGATTGCTGGCGCCGGCATATGTAGATACTTATAGTAAATATCGTTTTTATACGAGTAATCAATTAGTAATAATTCATCAAATTCAGTCATTAAGACAAATAGGTTTATCATTAGATGAAATACAGATGATTATTAATGGTGTTGATGGTGTTGCAATTCTAGAAAGTCGGAAAAAAGCAATAAAAGAAAGCATTAGTGAAGCAGAAGATCAACTTTCACGCATTGAGTTTATTTTATCTGGCAAAGAGGAGGATACATTTATGAATTATCAAGCAAGTATTAAAGAATTACCAGCATGTACCGTATATTCGAAAAGAATGGTAGTCCCTGGGTATGACAGTTATTTTGAATTGATTCCTGCAATAGGTCAAAAAGTGATGAATAAGTACCCGGACTTAAAATGTACAGTTCCAGAATATTGTTTTATTATTTATCGAGATGGTGAATATAAAGAAAAAGATATTGATATTGAATTTTGTGAGGCGGTTGATCAAGTGAAGGTAGATTTTGATGATATCAAGTTTAAAAAGATGCCGGCGGTTAAAGCAGTATCTATAATGCATAAAGGTGATTATGCGGGATTACCTAAAGCATATGCGTATGCTTTTAAATGGATTGAAGAAAATGGATATCAGGTACTTGATAATCCCCGTGAGAGCTATATTGATGGAATCTGGAATAAAGAAAGTAAGGATGAATGGCTAACAGAATTACAAATACCGGTGACTAAATAGCGGATTGGGAATTAGATTAAATTCTAATTCCTTTTATTTTTGTGGAAAGATAGGGTATAATAAATCCAGATTTGGGGGTTAGACAATGAAATTATTAAAATATGTTAAAGAGTATCGATTTCCCGCGATAATTGGATTTGTTTTCAAAATTGCCGAAGCAGCCTTAGAATTAATGGTTCCATTGGTAATGGCTGATATTATTGATGTAGGAATTAAAAACAATGATCAAAATTATATTTTAGTAAGGGGGTTATTTTTGGTAGGATTAGCGGTGGCTGGTTATTTATTTGCGTTAGTATGTCAATATTATGCATCACTTACATCACAAAGTGTTGGAACAAAATTGCGTGAAGATATGTATCATCAAATTAATCGTTATGATCATCATAATTTGGATAAATTAAGTGCGCCTACCTTAGTAACTAGATTGATTAATGATGTTGTACAAATTCAATTGGCAGTAGCAATGACGATCCGGTTAACTTCACGGGCACCGTTTATTATGATTGGTTCCTTGTTTTTAGCGTTTTTGATTAGCGGGCCGCTGGTTTCTATTTTTGTAGTTGGGGCTATCGTTTTAGCAATTGTTATGTTGATGATTACAATAATTTCAATGCCGTATTTTAATAATGTTCAAAAAAAGCTTGATAAAATTAGTTTGATCGTTCGTGAAAACTTAAATGGAATTAGAGTAATTCGAGCATTTGCTTCACAAGATAAAGAAATTAATAAGTTTAAAACAGAAACTCGGCAACAAAAAGATATCCAAGTAAAAGTAGGGAGAATTCAAGCATTATTAAATCCATTTACATATCTGATTGTTAATGTGGCTATTGTTTTAATAGTTTATTTTGGTGGAACTGAAGTAAATGTTGGGGGATTATCGCAAGGGGAAGTTATTGCTCTAGTTAATTATATGAATTCTATTTTATTAGCCTTGATTGTTTTTGCTAATGTGTTATCGATCTACAATAAAGCAGGTGCTAGTTATACAAGGATTTTTGAGGTTTTGGAAACAGAACCGGCAGTAGTTAATGATGGACAAATACAAATATATCGAGAAAGTGAAGATTGTATTGAATTTAGACATGTTAGCTTTGCTTATGAACAAAAAAATGTTTTAAATGATTTAAATTTTACGATAAAACGTGGTCAAACAATTGGAATTATTGGTGGAACAGGAGCTGGAAAAACTTCTTTAGTAAATTTAATTGGGCGTTTTTATGATGTTAGCAGTGGCGAGATTTTAATTAATGGAGAAGCGATTAAAAATTATGATCTTCATGCTTTACGTTCTTTTATTGGATTTGTACCACAATATGCAGCTCTTATTTCAGGAACGATTAGAGAAAATTTACAGTTAGGAAATCAAACAGCCAATGATCAACAATTGCTCAAGGCCTTGGAAATTGCTCAGGGAAAGGAAATGCTCGAAGATAAAGCGGCTGGATTAGATACAGTAATTGAACAAGGCGGAAAGAATTTATCTGGGGGTCAAAAACAACGTTTAACGATTGCCAGAGCATTAGTTAAACAGCCGGAAATCTTAATTCTTGATGATAGTTCAAGTGCACTTGATTATGCAACTGATTTTAAATTGAGACAAGCATTGAAACAACTTAATATGACAAAAATTATTATCTCACAACGAACAGCTTCAATTGAACAGGCAGATAAGATAATGGTTTTATATCATGGTGACTTGGTTGGCTTTGATAGTCATGAACAGTTAATGAAAGATTGTAAGATCTATCAAGAAATCTATGCTTCACAACATAGTAAGGATGGTGACGATCATGAATAGTAAGACGATAAAGCGGTTATTGACATATTGTCGACCATATCGTGTGATTTTAGGTTTAATATTTATCTTATCTTTTATTAGTGTCTGTTTGACATTAATTACGCCAATCTTATTTGGACAAGCAATCGATCTATTAATAGGAATAGGACTGGTTGATTTTAGTCGTTTGTTTTGGCAGCTTCTAGTGATTGTAGGAGTTGTGCTTGCGGGAGCATTAGTCCAATGGATCTTGGGGCAATTAACTAATAAGATTACTTATAATATAACGAACGATCTTCGTGATCGCGTCTTTGAAAAGATTCATTTATTACCATTAAAATATATTGATAGTACGCCACATGGTGATATTATTGGTCGAGTAATTAATGATATTGATTTGATTGCAGCGGGTTTATTGCAAAGTTTTACTAGTTTATTTACTGGTGTTGCAACGATTGTTGGAACAATTATTATAATGTGTTTGATTAATTTATCAATTGCAATCGTAGTGATTGTTTTAACCCCGTTATCATTACTAGTCGCTTCACTAATCGTTAAAAGGACCCATATCTATTTTAAAGAACAGCTTGAACTTCGAGGTGAAATGAATGGCTATATTGAAGAAATGATAGGGAATCAACGAATCATTAAAGCCTTTAATTATGAACAAATGAATGAAGAACGTTTTAAAGAAGTAAACCAACGAATGCATGTAAGTGGTGTAAAGTCACAATTTTATGGAGCTTTGATCAATCCGACGACAAGGATTGTTAATAGTCTGGTGTATGGTGCGGTTGGAGTATTTGGTGCAATTAGCGTGTTAAATGGTAGCTTTACGGTTGGTTTATTATCTAGCTTTTTAACTTATGCAAACCAATATACCAAACCTTTTAATGAAATTTCGTCAGTAATGACAGAAATGCAAACAGCTTTAGCAGCTAGTCAGAGAGTATTTAATTTATTAGACGAACCTGTTGAAAAACCAGTCAGTAATCCTCAAAACGTTGAAATAATGGAAGGTAATGTTTCTTTAAAAAATGTATACTTTAGCTATGACCCTAAAGTATCATTAATAGAAAATCTTAGTTTAGAGGCATTACCAGGTCAAACAATTGCAATTGTTGGTAAAACTGGTTGTGGAAAAACAACTCTAATTAATTTATTAATGCGCTTTTATGATCAAAATAGTGGAAGTATTATGGTTGATAATGTTAGTACATTAGATATGGAGCGAGATTATTTACGTCGTATGTACGGAATGGTATTGCAAGAGTCATGGATATTTAAAGGAACTATTAAAGAAAATATAGCTTATGGAAAAAGCGATGCTACAGATGAACAGATTATTGCTGCTGCTAAAAAAGCCCGGGTTCATAAATTTATTATGAAACAACCTGAAGGTTATGATACTATGATTGATGAAGATGGAGGAAATATTTCTCAAGGGCAAAAGCAATTGATTTGTATTGCCCGAATTATGTTAACAAAACCTCCAATGCTGATTCTTGATGAAGCAACAAGCTCAATTGATACACGTACAGAATTACAAATCCAGGAAGCTTTCGAAACGATGATGAAAGGTCGAACGACATTTATTGTGGCTCATCGTTTATCGACGATCAAAAATGCCGATATGATCTTAGTAATGGATAAAGGACATATTCTTGAACAGGGAACGCATCAAGAATTGTTAGAGAAACAAGGTTATTATTATAATCTTCATAATAGCCAATTTAATTTAGCTAAGTGATAGATATTTAATAAAAAAGATACAATAAGCTAAAATGATTATAAACTATAAAGGTAAAGATAACTGCTGGAGGTAAACTTTAGCAGTTTTTATTATTTTAAAGGAAATTATTCAAAAAGTATTTTGTGTATAAAAGAAGAAATAGGGACATAAATATTTTATACACTAAAATAAAAATATATGATTATTATAGTTTAGTGTATAATTGAACTTGTAAAAATTAAAAGAAAGCGTATACACTACTTATAAAATATGCTCTAGTGTATTAAAAAATGATGATTTATCAAGTTTGCGAGAAATAATTGATTATTTTATAGTTGTAATTGGCTAGAGCAAGTAGTGTCAAAGGAGTTAGCTATGAAATCAAACAAAGTAAAAGTATTTGAGTTCATTAAAGAATATTCAATTACTCAAAGTACAGATGAATATCCTAAATTGACAACTCAGTATCTATCCGAAAAATTAGACATGCAAAGAACTAATCTAAGCAGTATTTTGAATCAATTGGTTAAAGAAGGAAAAATTACTAAAACAACTACACGTCCAGTACTGTATCAATTAGCAAATTTCCAATTGACTAATCAAAAAGACTTTGAGAATTTAATTGGTTATAACCAAAGTTTGAATGAAGCAGTGATGCTAGCAAAAGCTGCCATTCTTTATCCTCAAGGAAGTCCTCATATTCTCTTAACTGCAGAAAGTGGAAGTGGGGTTAAATATTTTGCTAAAAACGTTTATGACTTTGCAGTTAAATCTAAAGTATTAAAAAATAATGCACCATTTACAGTTTTCGACTGTAAAACATTCATTGAAAATCCTACGATTATTAATGAAATGCTTTATGGTGATGAAGTGAATACTGGACTAGTACATCAGACTAATCAAGGCATGCTGTTGATTAAACATGTTGAACTTTTATCAGGGTATCAAAGAACAATGTTATTTTCAATCATTACAAGTAATAAGATGCCCTCTAATCAATATGTAGAATTACCGCGTAATTATAAATGTATCATGCTTTGTGCAATAGCCAGTGATGCCAGTAAGGATCTTTATGATCTCTATCGTAATAAAATGGATTTTGTTATTGAACTTTTGCCATTAAGTCAAAGACCCTTAAAAGAACGATTTGCTCTTTTAGAATTGTTTTTAAAACAAGAAGCCAGAAAACTTGATCGGGTTCTAGAAGTAAGCACTAATATATTACACTCCTTATTATTATATGAAGTGAAGGACAATATCCGTGGTTTAAAAAATGATATTCATACAGGAGTAGCTAATTGTTATGTAAGAGAACATGATGTTCATCATCACCATATTGAGTTATTGTTATCAGATTTTCCTAATTATGTTCGCAAAGGAATGATTTACTATAAAACATTTAAAGAAGAAATTGATGAGATTATTCCTGGAGATTGTAAATTTGCATTTACTAAAAATGAGGTATTAAAAAATAGAGCAAAGGAAAATAATGCTAATATTTATCGAACGATTGATGTTCGTAAAAAAGAGTTAAAAAAACAAAGTGTTAGTGAGGAACAAATTAATACATTAGTTTCATTACAGCTTCATCAAGATTTTCAAGAATATTTAAATGAATTGAGTAATCGTGTAAGTGATAAAGAGCAATTAAGTAAAATTGTTTCAATGAAATTAATTAGTTTAGTTGAACGTTTCATTACTCGTGTAAGCAGTGAACTAGCAATAAATTATCAAGAAAATATTCTTTATGGGTTATGTCTGCATATTAATGCTTCACTAATTAAAGTAAGCAGTAAACAGCGTCTTGCAAATGAAGAAATTAAGCGGATGATTGATCTTTATCCTAAACATTATCATCTTGCTAAAGAATTCGTTCATGAAATTGAAGAAGAATTTAGGGTAAAGATGAATATTGATGAAATAATCTTTACAATGCTGTTTATTTTAAATGAGAGTAAGCCTGTAACTAATAAACATGTTGTTACTTTGATTGCGATGCATGGTGACAGTTCGGCTAGTTCGATTGTTAACGTTGTTAACGCTTTAGCAATGCATAACAATACTTATGCCTATGATTTGCCTTTAGATAAAAGCATGGATGATGCCTATGAAGATTTGAAAGAGCAAATTATAAAGGTTGATCAGGGTAAAGGGATTATTCTTATTTATGACATGGGTTCAATTCGAACTATGGCTGAATCAATTGCTTTTGAAACAAAAATAGAAATTAAATATTTAGAAATGCCAGTTACTTTAATTGGTGTCACTAGCAGTAATAAAGCCAGTAATAATGATTCAGTCGATGAAATTTATGAATATCTTCAAACAAAGTTTAAAGATATAAAATATTTTAGAAAACAAAGTGATAAGAAGATCTTAGTAATAATTTCAAAAGAGCAGTCAGAAGTTACAAGGTTAAAGAGTTATTTAAATGAACATTTTGATTTAAGTAATGTTACTGTTCATGTAATTGAAAATAGTGAAGCTAATCATCTATACAATGAAATCAATATTATTGCTAATGAAGGAAAAATTATCGGAATTATTGGTAATAATAGACCAAATTTAGCTCAATATCCTTTTGCTGAAGTGAGATGGCTAGAACAAAAGAATGCTAAAACTTTAGAAGAGATATTCATTGAGGAAGATGAAGCACGTGATGATATTAATGAAATATTTGAATATTTAAAGGATCAGTTCAATGAGGTAGATGTTGATGGAATAAAAGATTATCTATTGGATTTTACTAAGAGTTTAGAAGTTACACTAGATGCAACTTTAGATGAGGATCAGCAAATCGGTTTAATAGTACACTTGGTTTGTTTGATTGATCGAATCAGTAGACATCAAGCACCGATTGTTAATTTTATTGCATCAAACATAATTTTAAATCATGGAATGTTAGTTAGTAAGGTCAAGGAACTTTTAGTTCCTTTAGAGATGGCTTTAAATATATCAATCAGTGACGCTGAAATTGCAACGATTATTTCAATCGTTAAAAAGAGATAAATAGAAAGAAGGATTAAATATGACTAAAGAAGAAGCAACAATGGTTGCCTTTGAAATCGTAGCTTACTCAGGGGATGCTCGTTCAAAATTATTAATGGCTGTAGAGAAAGCTAAAGCAGGTGACTTAGTGACTGCTGATAGATTAGTAGCAGAAGCTAATGAATGTTTAGTAGATGCTCATAAAGCTCAAACAGATTTATTGCAACAAGAAGCTCGAGGGGATAATGTTGAGGTTGGTTTTATCATGGTTCATGGTCAAGATCATCTGATGACAACATTATTATTAAAGGATATTGTTGGGACTTTAATGGATGTATATAAAAAATAAAAATTTAACGGGGGATCGTATATGAATAAATTAGTTTCAAATATAGAGAAATTAAAACCTTTCTTTGAAAAAGTTTCACGTAACCGCTATTTACGAGCGATTCGTGATGGTTTCATTTCGGCCATGCCGATTGTATTATTTTCAAGTATTTTTATGTTACTTGCATATGTACCAAATATCTTTGGTTTTTACTGGTCTAAAGAAATAGAAGCAATGATCTTAAAACCATATAATTACTCAATGGGGATTTTAGCTCTTGTTGTTGCAGGTACTACGGCTAAGAATTTAGCAGATAATTTTAATCGTGATATGCCGGTTAATCGTCAAATCAATAATATTTCTGCGTTAATGGCAGCAATTGTTGGTTTCTTGATTGTTGGGGTCGATTCGATCGAAGGCGGGTTTGCAAATGGCTATATGGGGTCAAAAGGGTTATTAACAGCCTTTTTAGTTGCCTTTGTCGTTTGTAATGTTTATCGTTTTTGTGTAAAACGAAATGTAACTATTAAAATGCCAGATGCAGTACCACCAAATATTTCTCAAACCTTTGCTGATGTTATACCGTTTGCGGTTTCAGCAATCATCTTTACTATTTTTGATATTATTTTTAGGAATGTAACTGGAATATGTTTTGCTCAAGGTGTAATTGAATTTTTTCAACCACTATTTACTGCAGCAGATGGGTATATCGGGTTGGCTATTATTTATGGGGCAATGTCATTATTCTGGTTTGTGGGAATTCAAGGTCCATCAATCGTGGAACCGGCAGTTTCGGCAATCTATTATGTAAATATAGCAAACAATTTAGATTTATTCCAAGCGGGACAACATGCTAATAATATATTAACACCAGGAGTTCAACAATTTGTTGCAACAATTGGTGGGACTGGTGCAACTCTTGTAATTACATTGATGTTTGCATTTATGTCAAAATCAAAAGAATTAAAAGCAATTGGCCGTGCTAGTTCGATTCCGGTAATCTTTGGGGTTAATGAACCAATTTTATTTGGGGCACCGCTTATCTTAAATCCAATTTTCTTTATTCCATTTATTTTCGCTCCGATTTTAAATGTTTGGTTATTTAAAGCTTTTGTAGATTTCTTAGGCATGAATAGTTTTATGTATGTATTACCTTGGACAACACCAGGACCAATTGGGATTGTTTTAGGATGCGGTTTAGGTTTATTAACAATTCTTTTTGCTGCAGTTATTCTACTAGTTGATTTTGCTATTTATTATCCATTTTTTAAAGTTTATGATAATGAAAAGTGTGAAGAAGAAAAGAATAAGAACTTAGATGCAGTTGAAAAAGAAGAAGAAATGATTGAAGTAGATGGAAATACTTTAAAATCAAAACGAATCTTGGTTTTATGTGCTGGTGGTGGAACAAGTGGTTTATTAGCAAATGCTCTAGCTAAAGGCGCTAAAGAACAAAATATTCCATTGATTACAGCTGCCGGTTCTTATGGAGCACATATGGATATTATGAAAGATTATGATTTAGTTGTATTGGCACCACAAGTAGCTAATTATTATGAAGATTTGAAAAAAGATACAGATCGTTTAGGAATTAAATGTGTTGCTTGTGAAGGTAAACAATATATCAATCTAACAAGAGATCCTGATGGGGCCTTGAAATTTGTGTTTAAAATTATGGAGGGAGAATAAAAATGAAATTTCCTGATAATTTTGTATTTGGTGGTGCTACAGCTGCTTACCAATGTGAAGGAAGTACTTTGAAATATGGAAAAGGTAAAGTTGCCTGGGATGATTATTTAAAAAAAGAAGGACGTTTTTCTGGTGATCCGGCGAGTGATTTTTATCATCAATATCCGATAGATTTAAAATTATGCCGTGATTATGGAATCAAAGGGATTAGAATCTCGATTGCCTGGTCAAGAATTTTTCCTAATGGTGTTGGTCAAATTAATCAAGAAGGGGTAGATTTTTATCATCGTGTTTTTCAAGAATGTAAAAAGCAGGGTGTTGAACCATATGTTACATTACATCATTTTGATACTCCTGATGCTTTGCATAAAATTGGTGATTTTTTAAATCATGAAATCATCGATCAATATACTAATTATGCAAAATTTTGTTTTCAAGAATATCATGATGAAGTAAAATATTGGTTCACCTTTAATGAAGTATGGCCAATTGCAGTAAATCAATACATTGTAGGAAGTTTTCCACCAGCAATTAAATATGATATTCCTAAAGCAGTTTATTCAATGCATCATATGATGGTTGCCCATGCGAAAGCAGTATTGGCATTTAAAGAGGGAAAATATCCAGGCCAAATTGGAATTATTCACTCTTTAGAAACAAAATATCCTTATAATGATAATGAAGCTGATTATCAGGCAACAAAAAATGAAGATGTATTAGCTAACCAGTTTGTTTTAGATGCAACTTTCTTAGGTGAATACACTGATGAAACTCTTACGATAATTAAACGATTAGTCGCTTTAAATAATGGAACTTTTAGAGTTGATCTAGAAGATTTGGAAATCATGAAAAAAGCTGCTAAGTTAAATGATTATCTAGGAATTAATTATTATCAAAGCCACTTTATTCAAGCTTACGATGGTGAGAATGATATCTTCCATAATGGAACGGGGGATAAAGGTACTTCACGTTTTAGACTGAAGGGTGTTGGTGAACGGATGTTTAAGGAAGGAATCGAAAGAACTGACTGGGACTGGTTGATTTATCCTCAAGGACTTTATGATATGATCATGCGAATTAAAAATCAATATCCTAACTATAAAGCAATTTATATCACAGAAAATGGAATGGGATATAAGGATGAATTTGTTGGAGGTAAGATCGATGATACTCCAAGGATTGATTATATTAGAAAGCACTTATCATGGATTTTAAAAGCAATTGATGATGGTGCGGATGTTAAAGGATATTTTGTTTGGTCGTTAATGGATGTATTTTCTTGGTCTAATGGTTATAATAAGCGTTATGGACTATTCTATGTTGATTATGACAGTCAAGTTAGATATCCAAAAAAATCAGCTAGCTGGTTCAAGCAAATTAGTGAAACAAAGGAGTTAGATAAGATTGAATTATAAAGCAATTATCTTTGATTTTAATGGAACATTATTCTTTGACAATGATAAACATGTTTTAGCTTGGGGAAAAATCTCCAAGCTGATTCGCGGTAGGGGGATCAGTGACGAGGAGTTGCATGAGCAGTTTAATGGAACACCGAATGCTAAAAATATTCAGTATATGATGAATAATCAAGCAACGAGTGAAGAGCTTAAAAAATATTCATTATTAAAAGAAGAATATTATCGTGAATTTTGTAAGCAAGATAAAGCATCTTTTCATTTGGTAGATGGAGCAGTAGCTTTTTTTGATAAATTAAAAGAACTGGGAATTCCTTTTACGATTGCTAGTGCTTCAATTAAAGAAAATATTGATTTTTTTGTTGAATCATTTAATCTAGATAAGTGGATTGACCCTGAAATGATTATCTATGATGATGGTTCCTATTCAAATAAAGTTAATATGTTTAAAGATGCAGCACAAAAATTAAAACATAATGTTAAAGATATTTTAGTGTTTGAAGATTCTTTTTCAGGAATTGCGAATGCATATAAAGCGGGAATTGAAAAAATCGTAGTAATCTGTCCTCAGGAAAAAGAAAGTGAGTATCGGGATTTACCTGGCGTTATCATGACGATACAAGACTTCAGTGATTTTAATAAATTAATCTAGGATTGGCTATAAAAGTCAATCTTTTTGTTTTTTAAACAATTATATGTATATTTATTATCTAAAATCCTAAAAATAATTAAAATAAAAAAATTATTATCTTGACAAACAATAATCATAAGAGTATTCTATATAAAACATTGTATAGGTATATACATTAAAGGGGGAAATAAAAAATGAATGGATTATTATTACTGGCGCTTTCGATGGTTGCATTGGCAGCAGCTTATGTAATTTATGGTCGCTATTTGGAGAAAACTTGGGGAATCGACCCTAAGGCTAAGACACCAGCGGTTGCTAATGAAGATGGGGTTGATTTTGTTCCTAGTAGCAAATGGGAAGTATTTGCACATCAGTTTTCATCAATCGCTGGAGCAGGACCTGTAACGGGACCGGTTATGGCATTGATGTTTGGTTGGGTACCTACAGTTTTATGGATTATTGTTGGGGGAATTTTCTTTGGTGCTGTCCAAGATTTTGGAGCACTTTATGCATCAGTAAAATCAAACGGTAAATCAATGGGTGGTATCATTGAAGAATATATTGGTAAAACTGGGAAGAAATTATTTTTCTTGTTTTGCTGGTTATTTACACTTTTGGTAATTGCTGCTTTTGCTGATATGGTAGCAGGAACATTTAATGGTTTTTCAGCTGTTGATGGTTCTAAATTACAGCCAAATGCTGCAGCTGCATCAATTTCAATGTTGTATATCGTTGTAGCGATTGCTTTTGGTTTCTTTTTAAAGAAACGGCATGTAAGTGGCAAAGTGCAAGCAATGCTAGGAATTGGCTTAATTGTTTTGATGTTAATTGGAGGGATTGCTTTTCCAATTTATTTCAGTAAAACAACTTGGCTATATGTCGTCTTTGTCTATATTTTCTTTGCTTCTGTTACACCAATGTGGTTATTGAAACAACCTCGTGATTATTTAACTACGTTTTTATTTGTTGGAATGATCGTGGCTGCAGTAGTCGGCGTACTATTCTATAACCCAACTATTTCACTACCAGCATTTACTGGTTTTACAAGTGAGACAGGCAGCTACATGTTCCCAACTTTGTTTATCACGATTGCTTGTGGAGCTGTTTCTGGTTTTCATTCACTGGTTTCATCAGAAACAAGTAGTAAACAAATCAAAAATGAAAAAGATATGTTACAAGTTGGTTATGGTTCAATGTTATTGGAATCACTATTAGCAATCTTAGTTGTTGTCGTAGTTGGTTCTTTAACTCAATTAGTTAGTGACGGTGTTTTAACTGATCAGCTAGCTTCATTAGTTACTGCTGAAGGAGCTACTCCATTTACTAAATTCTCAGTAGGGGTAACGGCTTTTGTTTCTAAACTAGGATTACCTCAAGAATGGGGAATTTGCATTATGACAATGTTCGTTTCAGCATTAGCTCTTACATCATTGGATGCTGTTGCAAGAATTGGACGTTTATCATTCCAAGAATTATTTGAAGTAGAAAATTCTCAAGAAGCTTCAGGGTTGAATAAAATTCTTACAAATAAGTATTTTGCAACATTAATTACCTTGTTCTTTGGTTATTTATTATCATTAGGTGGTTACAATAATATCTGGCCGTTATTCGGTTCAGCAAATCAATTGTTAGCAGCTATGGTATTGATTTCATTATCTGTTTTCCTAAAGGTGACTGGTCGAAAAGGATTTATGTTATACATTCCAATGTGTACAATGCTGGTAGTAACTTTAAGTTCACTTGGTCTTTCTGTATATAACATCGTAAATGCATGGATGACAACAGGAACTTTTGATTTCTTGACATCAGGACTACAATTGATTTTTGCAATTTTATTAATTGCTTTGGGAGTATTAGTTGCTTTCTTTGATTTTAGAAAATTATTTAAGACAAAAAAAGTGTAAAAAACATTGAGTAATTTAATTACTCAATGTTTTTATTATGCTATTTTCTTTTTAAAATAGATAAAAGTAGTTATCGTAATAACAGATAGAATACCTAGATATTCAAATTCAACTTCATCTCCTGTTTTTACAGAAGTTGTCAAATCATCTTTTTTATCAATAACTGTTGTAGTATTGCTACCATTGTTGACAAAAATCAGTTCACCAGTTAGTAGATCACGTTGGTAGTTTTTAAAGAAATTCCAAATATATTGAGCTTCTGGTTTATAGTTCCAGTGAGCATGATCTTTAATTGCAGCAAGTTCCATTACTACACCGTTATTGTTAGACAAAGTTCCTGTATACATGTCTTTTTCACCAAGTTTTGTCCATTGCTGATTATCTAATTTAATGCCATAATAAGGGTTTAAATCCATATTCATATCCGTCACGGTTAAGTCATTGATTTTTTGATATGCTTGTAGGGCACTATATATATGTGTATTACTGTCTTCAGCCCAAATACTAAAACCATATAATTGTGAAGTACCGTATTGACTTGAACCATCAACAGGAATCATTTGAAAGAAATCATGATCACCACAAATATATAATAAAGGTGTTTCATGTCCTTTATAATCATTGGTTAATTCAGTGATTGCTTCACTATAAAGATTGACACCAGAAACAGCCCCAACCCCTGCAAAAGTTTCACTATTCTTGACCCCTAATAATAATGACTCGGCACCGCCTGCTGATAAGCCGGTAACATATACTCGTGATCTGTCGATTTGTGGATATTTAATTTTCAAATCATCAATTAAGTTAATAATTCCTTCATCCCCTAAACCATCGCATTTTGAAAAATTGACACTAGCATCCTGCCATTCTGGGGATACAACGATAAAGTTCTCTTTTGTAGCTAATTCAATCCAACCAGAAGAATCGGCTTGAACCCGAGGATCATTACCGTTTCCATGAAGCGTAAGAACTAAAGGAACTGAATCTTTCTTAGTATCAATTACTTGATTAGGTAAATATTCAAACCAAGTGTATTTTCCAGGCATATTTGAGACAGTTTGATTAATCTCTTGATTATGAATGATTCCAAGGCGATCAAAAATTGGCGTTTCAATTAGTTTATACGGTTGCTCAGCATTAGCTAAATTTGTATCAGTAACAGGCATATTATAGAACTCGGTTGTTTCATTATGCTGACGATAGTTTTTAGAAAAAACTGTTTCCCAGGCATTATCGAATGCATTTTTTAATGTTTCATCTGTTTTTGAATTTACCACGATTTGTAATGGATTTGTAGAATTTTGATAGATCGTGTAGTTGTTAAATGATTGAGATTGGTCAGTTTGATTAGCTTGTTTGTAATAACTAACAGCTGATGTTGCTGTTGAACTTAAATATGCTGGTATAGGAACGTTATAAGTTAAATCGCTATTCATTGTACCGCCATATACCATCATTCCAGCAATAAAGTAACAATTTTGACTAATATAATTATTGACGAAAGTGGCACCCTCATCAATTCCGATCACTTTAATGTTGCTGACACCAGTGCCGGCTAATTTTTTGAAGGCTGTGACATCATCATTGTTATATTGCGTTGATATAGGATTAATAATATATACTTTCCCTGCCCATTCATGAACATTATCGAGAAGACCAATTTCTTCAATTAATTTATCAGCGCTAGTAAGATCTTGTTTTCCCGCAAAAATGTAATAAATAGGTGTTAAGATATTACTACGTTCTGAGGTGTAGCCATCTGCTTCACTATCATATTCGTAGTAAGTATAATTATTGATTGTGTCACTAGTTACTTCAGTTAAAATGTTTTCATTTGCATATAATTGATTAACTGAAATTGGAGCTGCTAACATTAATAGTGACAATGTTAGTGCTAATAATGCTTTTGTTATTTTTTTCATTGTTCCACCCCTGATTTTATATTTATAACTTTTAAGTTACATTAAAATTATACAAGCGCTTATAATAATAAAACATAATTATCTTTGAACGATCAATTCAAAATAAAACTAGTTTATTCAAAAACTGAATGAACTAGTCGATGTAACGAATATACATATTTCTAAAGATTGGAATAAAATAAGTAAGCTGGATATAACCGCTAATTTCATCATTACGCTGATTGCCAAATTTATAGATATAATCAAACTTTGCTTCATCAGTATGCTGTGTAATGCAGGTAAGAAGAATTTTAGGGTTATTAAGACTGAATAAGATATCTCTAATTTCCTTAGTTGAAGGAGCATTGTACCATTGACCACTGGTACTGATACAAATAATTAGGGTATCTTCTTTCAAAGACCTAAGATTTTCTGCCATAATAATGGGATCGTTATAACTATAAGCATTGATACCATATTGAACCATTTCTAATTGAACTAGATAAATATTAGCCAATGAAAATTCAGAACCAATAAAAAGAACCTGTTTATAATTATTGATTATTTTAACTAATCTTTCAAGTGCTGTCATATCAAGCTTATCAATATCATTAAAAGCATTTTGTAATGATTGTTTTACATCATTTTTAATTTCTTCGTTATTTTTACTAATAATCACTTTTTTATTATTAAAAGCATTAAGTCGCAGCATTTGTTGTCCAGCAATGAAATCCCAACGATACTCATTGATATTTTTATAACCCTGATTTTTTATAAACCGGCTAACCGAAGCTTGAGACAAGTAATTGTCACCGGCTAGTTTTTCAAGACTGATTTCATTGATTTTATCACGATTAGTAAAGATTGCTTTAGCAACCTGAGTATTAGTTGCATTATTAGTAGTTTTATTAAGATATTGAATTAAACCATGAATACCTTCTCTTTTCATTTTTATCACCAATAAAAGTATAGCATAAAAATGAAATATTTAATTGTTTTTGAATAAACATTATTAACTAGGTAATATTTTGGGTCAATAATTATTTTGAATCAACTTGATTATTACCAGTTCACAAGAGATAGTAATTTCAAAAGAAGAGTTTTTAATGGTCTGTTAAAATTATTTCAAGTGTTGATGGAAGCCCATCATCACGTTCGACGAGGAGCTTATAGTTAGATTAATGTATTTAGAGAGCTTTTGATATAATTGTTTGATAAGAGCATCATTTGAGCTATCATAAATCATATAGAACAGATATTTATAGTTCAATTCATTTTTAAACAATTCAAATAAATGACGTTTTTAATCAATTTCTTTTATCCATGATTTATTATTTATATAAACGAGAACTTGTTTGGTTAAAATAGATTGATTTAACGGATTATCTAAATTAGTATCAACAGGTAATTGAAATAGCATAGGCACCATCTTTTATATATATGCATATACGCTTAGAGGAAACTGATGATTAAAGCAATGATTACGGCACTTAGAACATCACTGATATAATGAACACCACTTAAGATTCGTGAACAGCTAACGACAAATGCTAGAATTAACATGATCGTCCCAAGCAGTGAATTTACCTGAAGACAAGCTAATGCAATTGCAAAAGCACTGACCGTATGTCGTGAAGGGAAAGATTCACCTTGCTTATGTTCTATTAAAGGATCAATAGCCATAGCTTCATAAGGGCGTTTACGATTAATTACTTTGCGCAAAAGTGTTACAATTAAAAATGAAGCAAGTGGCTTATAAAGTGTTTTAGCTAATAATGTATTTTGAGTATAAAGTAAATAAACGAGCAAAATTGAATAAACAATAAAAGTAATAATAGGGATATAGCGGGTAAAGCCCATAATGATTTTTTGCAGCAAGGGATGTTTACGAATATTAGATAACATTGTTTGATAAAATTTTTCCATAAAAACTCCTTATTTTAATTGAATGATCGTTTCGCCTGCATTCATTGTTAAGATGCGCCGACCAGCACGTTTATGTTTATATTGCTTCCGAATAAATTGTTGTAGTATTTTACTTGAATAGCCGTGAACTACAGTAATTTCTTTCGTATTGGGGGATAATGAATTTAGATAGTTATCCAGCCGGATTTTAGCTTCAATCGTAGTACAGCCGTGAATATCGATTTGATTAAACATAATAGTCTCCTTAAATTAAAGTTTAGTTAATTATACTAGATACTTTAAAATTAAACAAACTTGCAATTTACCTGGATATTAAGTAGAATATAAGAGCATATGAATGGAGTGATATAAATGGCACTGACAGCCGGAATTGTAGGATTGCCAAATGTTGGGAAGTCAACATTGTTTAATGCAATAACAAATGCCCAAGTTGAGGCAGCAAACTATCCGTTTGCAACAATCGACCCTAATGTTGGGGTTGTAGAAGTACCTGATTATCGTTTAGATAAGTTAACAGAATTAGTTGAACCTAAAAAAACTGTTCCAACTACTTTCGGTTTTACTGATATTGCTGGTCTTGTTAAAGGGGCGAGTCGTGGTGAGGGTTTAGGAAATAAATTTTTAGGGAATATTCGTGAAACTGATGCAATTTGTGAAGTTGTTCGCTGTTTTAGAGATAAGGATGTAACTCATGTTGATGGCGATGTCGATCCTATTAGAGATATTGAAACAATTAATTTAGAGTTGATTTTTGCTGATTTAGATACTGTAGAAAAAAGAATTGGACGAATTGGTAAAAAAGCACAATCAGGAGACAAAGAAGCGAAGTTAGAAGTCGCTATTTTAGAAAAATTAAAAAGTACGCTAGAAGCCAATAAACCAGCTCGAGTGATCGAGTTTAGTAAAGAAGAAATGGATGTTGTTAAACAATATACTTTATTAACAATGAAACCAATCATTTATGTGGCAAATCTAGGTGAAGAAGACTTAGAAGATCCAACTACTAATCCACATTATAATAAAGTCGTTGAATTTGCAGCTGGTGAAGGGGCTGATGTTGTCCCTATTTGTGCAAAAATTGAAAGTGAATTAGTTGGAATGGATAAAGAAGAAAAAGATTTATTTTTACAAGATTTAGGAATTGAAGAAAGCGGTCTTGATAAATTGATCAAAGAAGCCTATAAACTATTAGGACTTCGTACATACTTTACTGCCGGGGTACAAGAAGTACGAGCTTGGACTTTTAAAGAAGGTATGACAGCCCCAGAAATGGCGGGAATTATTCATAGTGATTTCCAGAGAGGTTTTATTAAAGCAGAAACATATAGTTTTGATGATTTAGTCGAATATGGCAGTGAACATGCTTTAAAAGAAGCTGGTAAGATTCGTCAGGAAGGAAAACAATATGTTGGTCAAGATGGTGACATCATGTTGTTTAAATTTAATGTCTAATGGCAAAAACAAAAAAGAGTTTTATTGAGAGAATAAAACCGACTGGAGCTAAAGATTTAATTAGAAAAATTATTTTATTAGTTTGTATTTGTGTATTTTGTTATAGTGCGTATAATCTAGCCTCAATTTTTCTTGAATATAAGAGCATGGATGATAGTAATAAAGAAGTAGAAGAAACATATGTTACTGAAAATACAGAACAAAAAAATTCATATAAGACAATTGATTTTGAAGCCTTATTAGCAAGAAATTCAGATGTTAAGGGATGGATCGATATTCCTGATACTAAAGTTAGTTATCCAATTGTTCAAGGAGAAACTAATGATACATATATTCATAGTGATATTGACAAAAAGGAATTTAGAGCCGGTTCAATTTTTATTGCAAGTGAAAATAAAAACCCTTTTACTGATTTAAATACTGTTATTTATGGTCATAATATGAAAAATGGTTCAATGTTTAATAACATTAAATCATATACAGAACAAGATTTTGCAGATAAACACCCGTATGTTTATATTTATTTACCAGATGGGACAGTAAGTCGTTATAAAGTAGTAGCAGCACATATTATTCCAGAAGAGAGTTTATTATATAATACTGGAATTACTGATATTCAAGCTTTTTATCAAGAGATGTTAAAAACTAGTGATATTAAGGTTGATTTTGAACAAGCTGCAGGTAATCCGGTAATTACTTTATCAACATGTACTTCAGCTGGTAGTGAAAGCGGAAAACGTAATGTTGTTCATGCAGTCTTGGATAGAGCAGGAATTGATCCTAAAACGGAAACAATGGATTAATTTAGACTTGTGGGCTCCGTGTCAATAGTGGAGGGGCTTAAGAGATAGCGAAAGCTATCTCTTTTCT
>NZ_JAHOCB010000002.1:0-211192 GCF_019125875.1 Erysipelatoclostridium sp. MSK.23.31
AGAAAAGAGATAGCTTTCGCTATCTCTTAAGCCCCTCCACTATTGACACGGAGCCGGGGTCACTACAATACATTATTTTTTAATTTCTCTTTATTATTCGACACCAATTTCATAACCCGTTCCTTCTAGTGTACTGAAACGCAAATAATACGATAAACAGGATGTTTTTTGCATAAATCCGTACCCCCTAGTTAAGTGATATTGAGAGTGTGAAATAGTTTTAAACTCCAAATAAGCCCCTATTTGAAGCAATTATTTAGAACAATCAAAATGTAAATTTCTATCTATAATAACCGTAAATATAATCAAATTCACAAGCAAAGAAACTACCTATAAAATTAATATATTAACTTCGACTTTGTTTTCTTAATGATTCTATTGCAATTTTAACAGCATCATTATTTGGTTTTATTGTATCCCATTCATCCCAAAAATCTTTTGTACCACTTAGAGGTTGGTGCGACTCTTTCGGTTTATCAAGTTTTATTTTACTTGGTAACAAGATGGCATCACCTACTACTAAAGCTTCTCCAATATCTAAAAGTGGTAGATATTCGATAGTGGTTTTTAAGGAGTCTGGTAATAGATTTTTAATTACCCCTTTATCACGTTCATTTGTTAATCTCAAAACTATAAAATTACTACATTGACTTAAAATAGTTTTACTTACATCAGCTGGTCTTTGACTAACCGCTAAAATAGATACACCATATTTCCTTCCTTCTTTCGCAATTCTTTCAAAATTATATAACGCTTGCTTTTGAACACTATCTGCATCTTCTTTTACAGGCAGATACAGATGAGCTTCATCACATATTATCGTGAAAGGAGTTCGACTTTCTTCATCAATCCAAAATTGTACATTGTACAATAATCTAGCAAGTGTGCCTGTAACAACTGGTAGAATATCTGATGGAACTTCAGAAAAATCAATTATTTTAATCCCTTTTTTGCCATCAATAGCACCTAACAAATTACACATCATTTCTTCAAGCCATTCATATGCTAAACTTTTTGAACTAGGCTGAAACATAAAACCATATCTTTTATCTTGAATTTTAGCTTCTAATCTAGAAATAAATCTTGTTAATTTTCCCTGCCACTCACCCTTTATAGGTTTATTATTTGCTCCAACACCTGGAGTTGTATCATCCACTTTTAAAAGACTAATCAAGTCATTTATTTTAAATGGGATTGGCGAATCAACAGTAAACGATTTTAATACATCTTTTTTCTTCTCAACTTCTAATGTTTCTGCTTTTAAATTATTTATATGCGCTGTAAACCTTGAGGCTTGATTTGGTGCATTCATATCACTTCTATCCAATATCATAGATAATAATTCTTCTCTATTTAAAAGCCAGTATGGAAGAAATATGATTTCATCACTATCAGTTTCAAGATCTCCAGGTCCAGCAATCCGAAAGCTTTCCGCAATTTTTTCAACACCTTCTGATAAATTACTATATTCTCCATGCATATCAAATACAATTATATTTGCAAAGTTCAATTCACTAGATTTTTCTAAAATATTAGCTACACACCAACTTTTACCAGAACCAGTACTACCCAAAATAGCAGCATGTCGCTGAAAAAGTTTATTTCCATCTAAAATCGCATTTGCTTCCGCATCCATTACAAAATTCCCTAATTTTAATTTTTTCTCCGTTTTGATATTGTTACTAAGAATATTCATTAACTTTTGTAAATTTGTTCCTAAAATACAATTGCAATTACTATCAATTTTAGGAAAAGCTTCAATCCCTCGTTTAAATAAATTTTTTTGTTCACCAAACACTGCATGAAAAGTACCAATAATACTAGCCTTAACGTAATCTGCACTCAAAATGACATCGTCCTCATCATCTAAATCATCTAAAGTTTTTCTAGTTACTCTGTCTATTGAAGCAATTAATAATTGATGACCTTTACTTGTCTCAATAGCTATTAAGTTACCAACACATATTTGTGTCATAATACTTTCATTTTCGATTTGAATAATTACATGCTCAGAATCAACATTGATTACACTTCCTAAGAAATCTTGCTTTGTAAATTTAAATAAATTTTCCACTAAAATACCTCCTTCAACATTTCAACAATATCCCACATATTAACATTTTCCATAATAGTCTCTTCTTTCTTAAATATAATTTTTGAACCATTTGTTTTTTGATCGCAACATATTGCAATTATATTGCGATGATTCATTGCATAACTTCTTATTTTTTCTGATAATCCCCATGATAATATTAAAGTTGGTTTCCCAGCTTCAAGTTGCCTCATCAAATGAGTTTCTAGATGGTCATCGTTGAAACCATATCCAATTATAATAAATTTTTGTGCTCCATCTATTGCCTCGTTAGACATATTTCTATGTGTGTCAAACGGGATATTATAGCCTTCTCTATACTTATTTAAACCTGGAGTGATAATTAAAGGTGTATTGTCAACCTCAATAGGTAGTGAATATACTTTGTCATCAATCAAATGCCAACTCAAGCAACCGTGCGGTTTTAATATTTTTACTTTGGGTGAAAATATAGGTTTTGTTGTTTTTCCTATTTTTTTAATTCCTTCACAAAATTGAAACTTATTTTTATTTGGCTGAAACGAAGATATACACTTTCCTACAAATAAGGTATCAATTCTTAATTCATTATACTCGCATGCATATTCTAACAATCTATCATAATTAGTTGTAATTACAACTATACCATCATTTCTTATATTGAAATACTCTAAAAATTTTGAAAATCTTAATTTTCTATGATTGCAAATAATATCATTTAACACGATTTTATCATACCTATATATTAATTTAGCTGTAATGTCTCTAATTTTATCTTCTATAAACAACGACGGTTTGACCACATGAAGCGCTTTTTCTAATCCATCTCCTGCTAATATACTAGACCTTATCTTATCCCAAATCAATTTATCATCTTGATCAACAAGATAATTTGGCAATACATTAAATAATTCATCTGCCAATTCTTTCATACCAGGTATTCCTTCCGCTAGGGATAACCCTGATCCAACAACAATAACAGTTCCTTCCTGAAAAAAATTTTGTATATTTGATTTTAGTTGATTAGAGTCCACATATGTCACCCCTTTCATTATTTTAATGTAATTATATATCATTTTCTATCTTATGTCTCTTTCTAATTTACCTTTCTGTAAAAATTAAATAAATTTGGTAGTTTTAATCGATTAAAACTAATATTGAACAACTTTTCTAAAACAGATCTTTATAAAAATCTATGCATAAGAACTACGCATATTTGATTGAATTATTTAAACATTTTTTCTAAAGTTCTGTCATAATGAATATAAGCTTTATTACCACAGTTATAAGTAACCGCCGTACCTTCTTTAATCATTCTTCTTACTACATACTCTGCTAAACCTGATGCAACACAAAATTCTTTAATAGACATAATAGTTTTAACTTTAGGTGTTGATTGAATATCCTTCTTAATTTCATTTAATGATAAGTCTAACTCTTTTAATTTATCGACAATCTCTTTTAATAATTCAGTTTCCATTATTAACAACTCCTCTCTATAATTAGTCCTGCTTTTACTTAAAAGCAGGAGGCAAATAAAATGGCAATTGAAAAAAGAATAAGAAAAAATGGTATAAGTTTTAAAATCATAGCTTATGCTGGTTATTACATTGATGATAATGGTAAAAGAAAGCAAAAACGGATTAGTCAGACCTTTCACCCACCAGAAAATATATCTGAACAAAAAGCATATAAAAAAGCTCTTCTCATTGAAGAACAGTTACAAAATCATATTAATATGGTCAGATATGTTCCTAGTGAATTAACCATTGATTATTTATGGGAAATGTATTTGAATAACTATATGAAATTAAATCAAAAAATCACCACTCAAGTGACTACAATTAATATAGTAGAAGTTCATATACTTCCCTATTTTAAAGATATGAAGCTATCTCAAATCAATCCTTTAGTCATTCAAAAATTTTTAATTCATTGTAGTAAAAAGAAAAGAGGAAATCATACATTAACGATTTCCTATCTAAAGACTATTAAGATTAAACTTCATTCAATCCTACAATACGCTGTTGAATTAGAATGGATTGATAAAAATCCTTGTAGTAAATGCAAAATAAAATCTGAAAAGTATCCAAAGGAGAAATACATTTTCTCTATTCAAAGTATCAAAGAGATATATTCTTATCTAAAAGATGAAAATATTTATGATGACATCATCAAATTTCAACTACTAACTGGATTACGTATAGGTGAAACACTAGCTATCACAATCAATGATATTAACTTTAGTGAGAATTATATCGACATTAACAAATCTGTTTCAAAAGCAAATAATGAATTTATTGTTGGTACTCCTAAAAGCAATAATTCTTATCGGAGAATCTATATAAATAAGCTACTGAAAAAAATAATTAATCATAACTTGAAATCAGACCTATTATTTTCAATTAATGATTCATACATCCACTATGCTAATGTTCGCTCAAGACTTAAAACTATTCTTAAGAATACACCTTATCACAATCTAACAATTCATGATTTAAGACATATCCACTCGTCATTACTTCTTTACAATAAAGTGGATTTAAAAAGTATATCAACACATCTTGGACATAGCAGTATTAGGATAACATCTGATATCTATTTACATACAGCTCATGAAGCGAGTGAACAGTTATCTATAAACATTGAGAACATATTTAATAACCTAAAAAAATAAACCCCTAAATAAGCACCTAAAATAAATTTGAAGCATAATCAACAATACATCATCAAACTACAAGATACAAAAAAGCTCGAATCTATCGAGCTTTTCATATTCTATTGTATTATTGAGTATTGTGTAGTATCTTTGAGTATCTATTCTACACCAACTATAAATGAATAAACAGGCTGTTTACCATTTACTACTTCTAATTCAGCCTCAAAATTATCTTCAACAAAACTTTCAATTTCTTCAATGTCATCATCATTTACGTCTTCACCATAAATCAATGTAATCAATTCAGCATCCTCATCTACTAGTTTTTCTAAAACAACTTTTAATGCTTTTAATTTATTATCTTTACAAGCAACAATATCTTTTTCCACCAAAGCCATATAGTCGTTAGCTTTAATTTCTACACCATCGATATTAGTATCTTTAATTGCAAAAGTTACTTGTCCTGTTTTTACATTTCCTACTGCTTCTGTCATTTCAGCAACATTATCATCCAATGAAGCATCAGGATTAAACATGATACATGCTGATAACCCTTGAGGAATAGTTTTCGTTGGAATAACAATAACATTTACTTCATCTTCTAAAATTGTTGCTGTTTGTTGCGCAGTCATAACAATATTAGAATTGTTTGGAAGAATAATTACATTTTTCGCATTTACATCTCTAACTGCTTGAACCATATCCTCAGCTGATGGATTCATTGTTTGTCCACCACTAACAACATAATCACAATGTAGTTCTAAAAAAGCATCCTTTAGACCATCACCTGCACAAACAGAGATAACTGCTGTTTCTTTAGCTTCACGTTTTGGTTTAGCATTGTCATCAACTCCGACAATCGTTCCTGCATTACTTTGAATAGTATCTGCCTGTTCTTGCATATTTTCAATTTTCAGTTTAACAAATTCACCAAATCGTTGAGCAATGTTTAAAGCATTACCAGGTTTTAAAGTATGAACATGAACTTTAACGATATCTTCATCTTGAACAACAACAATACTTTCACCAGGAATTCTCGCTAATTCTTTCTTTAATTGCTCCTCTTTAAATTTATCAACCAAAGAAGGCTCTAGACGAACAATAAACTCTGTACAATATCCATAACCTTCTTCTCCACCTTCAATATCAGCTACAGCATTCATCGCGGAATCAGATGATTTAATTTCTACATAATCGACTGTTTCTCCTGCTAATCCAGCTAAAAAGCCAGTAAAAACTAATAGTAGTCCTGCTCCACCACTATCTACTACTCCAACTTCTTTTAAAACTGGTAATAATTCCGGTGTTCTTTCTAATGAAGCCTCTGCTTCTTTAACAAAATAAGAGAAAACATCTTCAATTTCCATTCCAGGCTTTGCGTATTTTACTACCGCTTCACTCGATTCTCTAATCACTGTTAAAATAGTTCCTTCAACAGGACGCATAACAGCTTTATAAGCAACCTTTGCACCACTTTCTAGTGCTTGAGCCCAAAGTACTGCATCAGCTTCTTCATGACCTTGAAGTGCCATTGAAACCCCTCTAAAAATTTGTGATAAGATAACTCCAGAATTTCCTCGAGCTCCCATTAAAAGTCCCTTAGATAATTTTTTTGAAATTTCTCCAATATTATTTGAATCCATTCCCTCAATTTCTTTAGCACCAGCAGAAAATGTCAAAGACATATTTGTTCCAGTATCACCATCAGGTACAGGAAAGACATTTAATGCATCAATTTCAGGATGATTATTATGCAACGTATTTGCGCCACATAAAACCATCTCTTTAAATAATTTTCCAGTTACAACTTTCATCTTCTATCTCCTCTACTCTATTCCTCGAACACCTTGAACATATACATTCACTGATTCGACATTTACATCTAAAGTAGACTCAACTACATATTTAACTTTCTTTTGGACTTCACGTAATACTTCCGTCATTTTAATTCCATATCCTAATAAAACATATAGATCTAAAATTAAACCAGTTTCACCATCTCGAGCAACGATTCCCTTAGAATAATTTTCTTTACGTAACAAATCATAATAACCATCTTTTAATTTTTTTTGACTTGCCATTCCAACAACGCCATAACATTCAATTGCAGCACCGCCAGCAATTGTAGCAACAACATCTAAAGAAATGTTAACAGTTCCCATATTATTATTTTTTTCAATCATTTATATACCTCCTCGTATACAATTGAATTGTATTCATCAATAACTAATTATATCTTAAAAATTCGTTCTTGACAATTATATTGCAGTCAGAAATTATTGTAACAAACCATAAAAAAAATTCAAGCAAAAAAAATGTAATAAATGTAATAATTTTTCAAAAAATAATTGCAATTTAAAACTAAAAATGATACTATATGCAAGTACGTTAAAACACTACTAATGAAGAGGAGGAGAACCTATGTCAAGAAAATGTCAAATCAGTGGTAAAGGACCTATGTCTGGAAATACACGTTCTCATGCATTAAACTCAAGTAGAAGAAAATGGAATGTTAATTTACAAAAAGCTACTATTTTAGTAGATGGTAAACCTACGACTGTAAGAATTTCTGCTAGAGAATTAAGAACTTTGAGAAAATCAGCTTAATAATATAAATAGTACTGCGGTACTATTTTTATTTTATCCAATTATAGTTATTCTATGATTGGTTTTTTTGAAACTTTTTTTCATTAAATTTACATTATTTTCTTATTCAATGAAACTATATTAATAAACAAGGCCAATGTATTTACACCTCAATTATTTCCTAATATGATAATACTATATAAATTAGGAGGATAATTAAATGACATTTCCAAAAGATTTTCTATGGGGTGGTGCTGTAACCGCTCACCAGAGCGAAGGTGCTTATAACGCAGGTGGTAAAAGTCCTGCAGTGTGTGATCTCTTCCCTAAACCAGAACATAGTGATTTTAAAGACGGAATTGATAGCTATCATCGTTATGATGACGATTTTTCATTATTTGAAGAAATGGGCTTCACCAGTTATCGTTTCTCAATTGACTGGTCAAGAGTATGCCCAGATGGTATTAACTTTAGTGAAGAAAGTATGCAATTCTATGATGATTTTATTGATTCAATGATTCGGCATGGAATGGAGCCAATGTGCTCATTATATCACTTCGAAATGCCCCAATTGCTAATGAATAAATATAACGGATTTTATTCACGGGAAGTAGTAGATATGTTTGTTACCTATGCTAATAAAATGATTGACCGTTATGGTGATCGTGTAAAAAAATGGATTTCATTTAACGAACAAAATGCAATTGCTTTACCAGGCAGCAGTAAGGTAGCTTATGGTGCCGTTTGTCCAAAAGACATTGACGAACAAACATTATTAATCAGCTGGTTCACAATACTTTTGTTGCTCATGCTAAAGTTGTTGAAAAAGTTCATACTATCGCTGATGCTAAAGTCTTAGGAATGGTAATATATATTCCTGCTTATGCCGCCACTTGTAATCCTCTTGACGAGCTAGAATCTCGAAATCAAATGGCACTTACAGACATGTATTTTGATATGTTTACGTACGGGGAGTATTCAAGTTACATGATGGCAAAAATGAAAAATGAAAATAATCTGCCAAAAATGCTAGATGGAGATTTAGAGTTGCTCAAAAAGAATAAGGTTGACTGGCTATCATTAAGTTATTATTTTTCAACAGTAGCTTCACATGGCAAACTAAGCATTGAAATGAACGGTAATGCAAAAGCAGCTACCAATCCATATTTAAAAGCTAGTGAATGGGGTTGGCAAATCGATCCCCTTGGTTTACGTATTGGTTTAAGGGATATTTATGCGAAATATCGTTTACCGATTATGGTCGTTGAAAACGGCTTTGGAATGCGTGATATTTTAGAAAATGAAACCGTTATCGATGATACAAGAATTGATTACATGAAAGATCATCTTGAGCAAATCGCATTAGCAATTAATGAAGGTGTTGACTGTCGTGGATATTTAATGTGGGGACCAATTGACATTTTGAGTTCTCAAGGAGAGATGTCTAAACGCTATGGTACTATTTATGTTAATCGGGATGATAAAGACTTAAAAGATATGAAACGTTATAAAAAGAAAAGTTTTTATTGGTATAAAAAAGTTATTTCTACCAATGGTGACGATATAAAAAATGATTAATCTAAAAATTAGCCGTTTTGGCTAATTTTTTTGTTTTAATATCTATACATCTAAATAAAAAGTAAGGTACAATAAAAAGTAGGTGATAGAAATGAAAAAACTAATTCAAAGATTATATTATCGTATTAATAATCGGGTCCTCGACTACCGCTATAAAGTTAATAAAAATGCTGGTTTATGCTTTGCTTACTATTTAATCATGTCAATCATACCGATTTGTTCACTGTTTGCCTTCTTTGCCTCCATATTAAATGTTGATCTTGGCACCTTAGAACAATTACTAAAAAACTACTTAACTCCTGAATTTTCTAACATAATAATTGCATCCTTAAAATCAAGTCATATTACTTTATCATCAATAATTATCTTATTTATCTCATTATTTGTTGTTAGTCGAGGAATCAACCAGCTTTATGGAATTTCAAAAAACTTATTTCCTTCTGCACATCAAAGGAATATAATTATTGAACAATTATTAATGCTTTTAAAAACGATTGCTGTTTTCGTTTTATTATTACTAATAATATCCATATTAACAATCATCCCTCTAATTAATTATTTTATTAATTTTAAAGATATTTTAGTACTTGGTGATTTATATTTATTTTTAGTTTTTTTTATTATTTTATTTTTATTATATAAGATTATTCCAGATGTTCATGTTCACATTTTTGACATTGTAAAAGGAGCCTTTTGTTCAAGTATACTGATGTTAATTTTATTATCTGCTCTTGAATTTTATTTTAGCATAGCAGATTATACTAGCGTATACGGTCCATTGGCTTCTGTTGTAGTTATTATGATATCTTTTTCTCTGATTGCTGAAACAATTTTTATTGGCATGTATATCATGTTTGAAGCTCATATGAAAAGATTAATCATTGAAATGAAAAAAAATAATCATTCTTAAAAAAATAAAAAACGAAGAATATTTTTCCTTCGTTTTTATTTTTTAAATTGACGTTTAAATGCATCAAAAATTGATTCTTTCTTCTTTGAAAGTTTTGATAATTTAGTATATAATTCTTTTTCTTCAGATGAAAGTTTAGTCGGAATCTTAACTTCGATTCTAACCATTTCATCACCATAATTAGTACTACGAAGATCTTTAACGCCCTTACCCTTTAGACGCAGTATTGTTCCTGATTGTGTTCCAGCAGGAATTTTTACTGTAACATCCCCTTGAACAGTTGGAACATCAACTTCACATCCTAATGTAGCATCTACATTAGAAACAGGAATAGTAATATGAATATTTCGCCCTTCACGTTTAAAATGTTCGTGACTTCCTACTTGAATTTCTACAAATAAATCTCCATTAGGTCCACCATTTGCTCCTCGTCCACCTTTGCCAGCTACGCGCAATTGTTGATTAGAATTAATACCAGCTGGTATATCTAATTGTACTGTCACTGTCTTAGTTTCATATCCACGTCCATGACAATGTGGACATTTCTCTTTAACAACTTTTCCAGTTCCATTACAGTCAGGACAAGTAGTTTCAGTTACAAATGTCCCAAATGGTGAACTTTGCTGCTGTTGAACAGTTCCACGTCCACCACAGCGTGAACACGTTTGGACATCATTAGGATTTTTAGCCCCACTACCGTTACAATGAGTACATGGTGCATCATAAGTAACTTTAATATCTTTCTTTACACCATTTACTGCTTCCATGAAACTGATATTTAAACGCATTAAGCGATCATCACCACGACGTGGTCCTGTATTTCTTTGACGTGATCTTCCGCCACCACCAAAGAAAGATCCAAAAATATCTCCTAAATCAACATCTTCAAATCCAAATCCACCAAAACCACCAGCACCACCATTACCAGCACCTTGCTCAAATGCAGCATGACCAAAGCGGTCATAAGTGGCTTTTTTATTAGCATCTGATAATACTTCATAAGCTTCTTGGACTTCTTTGAACTTTTCTTCAGCACCAGGCTCTTTGTTGACATCAGGATGATATTGTTTTGCTTTTTTACGATAAGCTCGTTTGATCTCATCAGCTGAAGCCTGTTTACTTACACCTAAGACTTCATAATAATCTCTTTTATCAGCCATATTTTCACCCTCTTTTTATACTATTTAAAACCAAGGCGGCAAAGCCTTGGCTTTAAATGATTAGTTCTTTTCTTCGAAATCTGCATCAACAACATTATCATCTTGTGCATTTGCTGTACCAGCATTTGCATCACTAGCTCCTGCTCCACCTTGTTGTTGATATGCATATGAAGCCATTTGTTGTGCCATTTGTTCTAATTCAGACATTTTAGCTTCTAATGTAGCCATATCGTTGTTATCTAAAGCTGCCTTTAACTCATCTTTTAATTTTTCAGCAGATTCTTTTTGAGTAGCATCAATTTTGTCACCTTGTTCTGCTAAAGCTTTATCGATTTCATTAATCATTTGTTCAGCTTTATTTCTTGTTTCGATATCTTTACGTTTTTGTTCATCTTCAGCTTTATTAGCTTCAGCTTCTTTAACCATTCTATCAATTTCTTCATCACTTAAACCAGTTGAGTTTTGAATAACGATAGATTGTTCTTTTTGAGATTTTAAATCTTTAGCTTTAACATTTACGATACCATTAACGTCAATGCTGAAAGTTACTTCGATTTGAGGTACACCACGTGGAGCTGGTTCAATACCGTCTAATTTAAATAAACCTAATTGTTTATTATCTTTAGCCATTGATCTTTCACCTTGTAAAACGTTGATATCTACAGCAGGTTGATTATCAGCAGCAGTTGAGAATACTTGAGATTTAGTTGTTGGAATAGTTGTATTTCTTTCAATTAATACTGTCATTACACCACCCATAGTCTCAATACCTAATGATAATGGAGTAACATCTAGTAATAATACATCTTTAACATCACCAGCAATAACCCCACCTTGAATTGCAGCACCCATAGATACTACTTCATCAGGGTTAACAGATTTATTTGGATCTTTTCCTAATAATTTTTTAACTGATTCTTGAACAGCAGGAATACGAGTAGAACCTCCTACTAATAATACTTGATGAATTTCAGTTGGGTCCATACCAGCATCTTTCAATGCTTGACGTACAGGAGTTTCAGTTCTTAAAACTAAATCACGAGTTAATTCATCAAATTTTGCTCTAGTTAATGTTAATTCTAAGTGTAAAGGCCCCGCTGCACCAGCTGAGATGAATGGTAATGAAATTTGTGTTTGCATAGTTCCTGATAAGTCTTTTTTAGCTTTTTCAGCAGCTTCTTTAACACGTTGCATTGCCATTTTATCATTTGATAAATCAACACCTTGATCTTTTTTGAATTCTTCAACAACCCAATTCATGATTTTTTCATCAAAATCATCACCACCAAGTTTATTATCCCCAGCAGTAGCTAATACTTCAAAAGTTCCATCAGCTAAGTCTAAGATAGAAACGTCAAATGTACCTCCACCTAAGTCATATACTAATACTTTTTGTTCTTGATCTAATTTATCTAATCCAAACGCTAAAGCAGCAGCAGTTGGTTCATTGATAATACGTTCTACTTCTAAACCAGCAATTTTACCAGCATCTTTAGTAGCTTGACGTTGTGCATCGTTAAAGTATGCAGGAACTGTAATAACTGCTTGTGTTACAGTTTCACCTAAATATGCTTCAGCTGTTGCTTTTAAGTTTTGTAAGATCATTGCTGAAATTTCTTGTGGTGTATAGTCTTTACCATTTGCATGTTCTTTATGATCAGTACCCATATGACGTTTAACTGACATAATTGTATCTGGATTAGTTACTGCTTGACGTTTAGCAGCTTCACCAACGATAATCTCTCCATTTTTAAATGATACTACTGAAGGAGTTGTTCTATTTCCTTCTGGATTAGCGATTACTTTAACTTCACCGTTTTCCATAACACTGACACATGAATTTGTTGTACCTAAGTCAATACCAATAATTTTACCCATAATTAAATTCCTCCTATTTATTCACTTACTTTTACTAAAGATGCACGAATAACGCGATCTTTTAACTTATATCCTTTTTGTAACTCTTCAACAATCATATTTGTTTTAAAGTTATCATCTTTTACGGTCATAACTGCTTGATGGAAGTTTGGATCAAACTCTTCACCCTCAGTTTTAATTACTTCAACACCTTGTGACTTTAATACTTCCATCAGTTGGTTATAAATCATTTCATAACCCTTCAAAAAGTTTTTAATTTCATCACTAGGATCAACTACAGCTAATGATCTTTCAAAATTATCTACAACAGGTAATAATTCTTCAATAAATGATTGCATCATAAATTTCATTGCATTAGCATGTTCGTTCTGTAATCTCTTCTTAAGATTTTCCATATCAGCAAACACTTTATAATAATCAGTTTTCCAAGTATTTACTTCATCTTCTAAATTCTTAAGTTGATCTTCAACTGTAATTTCATCTTCTTTTGTTTCAACTGTTTCTTCTGCAGTCTTTTCTGTAGATTCTTCATCTACTACTGTTTCTTTTTCCTTAGCCACTACATTCACCTCTATTCATCGTTTGAATCATCTGATTCGTCAAAGAACGCCTCTTCAATATTCCTTGAAATATACTCTACTAAGGAAACTACTTTTTCATAAGGCATTCTTGTTGGCCCAATTACTGAAATAGATCCCTTGGTTCTCTCTCCTGTTCTAAATGAAGCTGAGATGACCGATACATCCTCAATTTCATTAATCGGTGAATCAGAACCAATTCTTACCGTTACTCCTTCTTCATCAGATAAAGGTTGTAAGGCATTCCATACTTGAGAGTTTTCAAATGCACTAACGATTCTTCTCAATTTATTTACATCATTATACTCAGGCTGGTATAACATATTTTCTTTTCCTGAAAAATATACATTGCTCGAAGCAAATCGAACAAAAGCTTCAAGAAAAGCATTAAATAATTCCTCATGCTCCTTGATTTTAGCTGATAACACCGGTTTTACATCACGTTCTAAACGAAATGCTACCTGATCAATCGGTGTCCCTATCAATAAATCATTCATCACTGCAACACAACTCACCAAATCATCAATTTTATGATTACGGTTTAAATCAAACACCTTGTTTTCAACATAGCCTTGATTCGTAATAATAATCGCAGTAACTCGGTTATCATTCAAAGGAACAATATTGATTTGCTGCAAAGTATCTTCGCTAGAATCTGGTCCCAAGACTACCGATGTTAGATGCGTTAGTTCACTTAACATCTCACAACTTTCATGAATGATTTCATTCAAACCACGATGACGATCGCTAAAAATTTGCGCTACTTGGTTTTTAATCCCTTCATCTAGATCCCGCTTTGCAAGATTATCAACATAGAATCGATATCCTTCAACCGAAGGAACTCGTCCGGAAGATGTATGAGTTTTTTCTAAATAACCATACTCTTCAAGAAAACTCATCTCATTACGAATGGTTGCACTTGAATAAGGCAATTGATATTTTGTCATCAAAGCTTTTGACCCAACTGGTTCAGCCGTTTCAATAAACTCATCAACAATACATTTAAATACTAATAGTTGCCTCGCTGTAAGCATCAGTTTCACCACCCTTAGCACTCATCTTTCCTTTGTGCTAAATACATTATACATCAATAATTAGCACTGTCAACACCTTTGTGCTAAAAAATAAAAAAAGAATTATAAATCCGATTTCTATTTAAAACAACTCTATAATCAATCTAATTCCTTGATAAAATCACAAAAAAAACAGCCCTAAGGCTGTTAAATTTTTTCAAAAACACTTGCCGGTTGTTTACATACTGGACAAATAAAATCTTCAGGCAATTCATCTGCTTCTAAAATAAATCCACAAACAGTACATCTCCAACCATGTTTTGAAGTATCTGCTTGATAACTAGAAGCATTTTTAGGTGTTGTTCCATTTTTCTTATTATGATAATTTGCATAAGTTAATACTTCACCTTCATTAATCACTTTACAATCAATAACATCGCCAACAAACATAATATGTGTTCCAACATCTGTCATTGAAATAACTTTAACACTAAATGAAGCAGCTATTCCTTCGGTGATTTGTTTAATATTTTGACAATCAACTTCATAATCAATCCCATCAAATTTGTTAACATCTTTACCAGACTGAAAACCAAATCTTCTGATAACATCCATATCAATATCATCAAGTAATACCCCAACGTTATAAACACAACTATTTTCAATTAACGATGTAGTATAATTATTTTTATTCAGCGTAATACAAACTCGTGCCGGCTCTGAAGTAACCTGTACAAAAGTGTTAGCAATACAAGCACTGTCCTTACCATCACAACTGCTAGATACAACATACAACCCATAACTTAACTTAAAAAATGCTTTATTGTTCATATCCCAATCTCCTTATTAGTAATGATTACTATTTGATTATACATCTTTTATTTCCTATTGTAAACCCAATTTAGAAGATTTAACCGTTCACTATACGATAACTCATCTAATTATCCCCGTTTATAAAAAATCTATTAAGATTTCATTTAATAACTTAATTGATTCACTAGTTGCATGTAAATAATCATTTTCAATTACTAACGTTTTCATCTTCAAATGTTTATCAATAGCAGTTTGATAAACATCAACTGCTCTAAAACCATATCTCTTTTCAAATTCTTTTAAATCTAAGCCTTTCACCAAACGTAATGACATCATTAAATGGTTAAACATCGTTTCTTCTTTAGAATTAATCATCTTTGTGATTGTATTTTGACGACGTAAATAAGCATTTAAATTACGATTATGTTCTATTAAGCAATCATCAATTTTTCCACTGGCTCCTACCCCAATTCCATAATAGTTATCATACTGCCAATAAGCTAGGTTATGAAGTGACTCATATCCAGTTTTCGCAAAATTACTGATTTCATATTTATGGAAATCTATTTGTTCTAAAGATTCCTCTATCAATTGAGTGATTTTCGATTCCACCTCTTCATCAAGCGGTTGATAATTTAGATTTTTCAAGACAGTATGATCTTCTAAAATTAGTGAGTAGTAAGAAATATGCTCGATCGGTAACTGTCTAACCTTAGCTAAATCATTTTTTATATCCGTAATCGTTTGATTAGGCAAACCATACATAAGATCAATTGAAATATTATTAAAACCAATTTTGCGTGCATAATCGATAATCCGCTCAACTTGTATACTCGTATGCTGGCGATTAATCTTTTTTAAAAGGATATCATTAAATGTTTCAACCCCGATACTTAAACGGCTAACACCACCTCTTTTTAAAATATCTAATTTATAATAATCGATACTTTCTGGATTAACTTCTATGGACACCTCTTTAGTCTCACTACTTATGTATGGTTTAATAATATCCATCAGCCATTCTAATTGTTCATCATTTAAACTGCTCGGTGTTCCACCACCAATATATATAGTCTTTAGCGGCTCTGTAATATTTAAAGCTTGAAGTTCATGTTTTAAAACCGCCAAATAATCATCAGCTTGATGTTCGTTATAAAAAACTTTACAAAAGTCACAATATGCACAAATTTGTTCACAAAAAGGAATATGCAGATATAATGAATTAGTCTTCATTTTCAAAACCAAATTCTTTAGCCAAACCACCTAAAGAAGTTTCCTTATACGCACTATTTAAATCTTTTCCTGTTTCTTTCATCACCCGAACAACCGCATCAAAAGAAACTTTATTTTTTCTCAAGTAACCCAGCTGCTTAGCATACATCGCCGCATCCATTGCTCTAAGTGCACCAAAACCATTACGCTCAATACAAGGAATTTGAACATAGCCGCCTACAGGATCACATGTTAAACCAAGATTATGTTCTAAGCCCATTTCACCAGCATATTGAATCAGATTATTATTAAGTTCTAAAATCCAGCCATAAGCAGCCGCTGCCATTGCACAAGCACTTCCGATTTCTGCCTGACAACCACCATCAGCGCCAGAAATAGTTGCATTTGTTTTAATAACATTGCCAAATATTCCAGCTACTGCTAATGCTTTTATAATCTCTTTTCGAGGAATTTCTAATTGTTTGTAACAATAATATAAGACTGCTGGTAAAACTCCGCTAGCTCCACATGTCGGTGCAGTAACAATACGATGTCCACTGGCATTTTCTTCACTAACCGCATAAGCATAACTACTAACTAATAAGCGATCTCGTTCTCCACTACGACGTGTGTTGATTGCTTGTTGATACATTGATTTAGCAACTCTTTTCAATCCCAGTTTTCCTGGAATAACTCCCGTTGTTGATAATCCAGCTTCAACACAAGCAAACATTGCATTTAGTACTTCAAATAAATAAGCTTTAAAATGCTCATCTTCATACTCGATTGTATAATCATATAAATTGATTCCTTTACGATCACAATATTCTAAAATTTCCGTTAAATTACCATGCGGATATACTTGCTTAGAAGGTTGCAAAGAACTATCATCATACATTAAAGCTCCACCACCTACTGAATAAACTGTAATTTTATCAAGCAATTGATTTTCCCGATATATTTCAAAAATCATCCCATTTGGATGTTTAGGTAATGCTGTATTAACAAAGTGTATCTTAACACTATCTTTACCTAAAGTTTCTTCAATAATGTAATCTGTTAAATGGCCTTTCCCTGTCAATGCTAACGAGCCATGTAGATATACTTCAAAATGTGTAGCCTGAGGATAGGTTTCCTTAACCTTTAATGCCGCTCTTTGTGGTCCCATCGTATGGGACGAAGATGGTCCAACCCCAATTTTATATAACTCTCTTAATGATTCCATAATACCTCCTAAATTCTTACCATAAATAATTCTAAACCCATTTTTTTATCCATTTTACCTGTTTTGATTTCTACATCAAGACGTGATAAATCATCTAAACATTGCAATAATTCATTTAAATCAAAATCTTTTCCTTCTTGACGAACATATTTTAATCGGTAAGGATTAACTCCCAGTATTTTTCCAATTTCTTTATCATTATAACCTTTACGATCCAATAATTTAACTTGGTAAATTAGCCGCATTTGACCCGCTATAAGAACAATCAACTTAATTGGTTCCTCATTTAAAATCATTAGATCATGATAAATCGAAAACATTTTTCTTCGATCTTTTTGAAGAATCGCACTAGTTAATGCAAAAACATTTTCATCCAACGGCTTACTTACCAATTCATCAACAATATCATATGTAATATGTTTGCTGTACAAACATAGTTTTTCCACCTCAAGAGCAACATTATTCAAACTATCTCCTAAACGACTCAATAATAATTCTAATGCATCATCATCGATCGTTGCATCTCGACGTCTGATTGCTTGACGTGTACTGTCTGATAGCTTATAATGATTAACTTTATCTATTTCAAAAAATTGTGCTTGTTTACGTAAATTTTTAACAATTTTTTTACGCTCATCAAAATCTTTACCAACATGATAAATTACAAATATTACTTCTTCACTATTAATTAAACATTTTTCAAAATACTCTAACTCATTATTATCTTTTTTTACTTTCTTTGTCGTTAAAAAATAAGGGTTTTTCAACACAACCATTTTCTTGTCGGTTAAAAAAGGAGGTGTGATCAAATCTTCATAAACTTCTTCTAAACTATCTTCATTAGCCCGATATGTTGAAATATTCATATTATCCTCATTACAATCATATTCTTTTTTTAAAGACTGTAATTTTTGTTCCATCAAAAAACTTTCTTCACCATATATTACAAATATCATTTATCGTTCCTCCAACAGTAATAATTATAGACTATTTAATCATTAAAGTCATTGAAAATATAATTATCATTACCATAATAAACAATCTTCACCATGCCCATTTCATCACTACGATAAACCTTTACTCCATAATCATTTAAGCGGGTAATTACATCATCATGGGGATGACCATAATAATTATCTTTACCACAGCTAATTAGGGCAATTTTAGGTTTTATTGCATTTAAAAAAGCTGCACTAGTCCCCGTATTACTGCCATGGTGGGAAACCTTTAATACATCAATTTTAAGCTCTGGATAATCGTTGATCAACTGTCGTTCTACTGCATTGGATATATCCCCTGTAAATAAATATTTCAACTTATTGATCGTTACCAACAAAACTAACGAACTATCATTATTATCTGTTGATTCAGGTGTTTTCAGTATCTCAATTTCTACCTGCCCAATTTTAAATTTATCTTGGTATGATGTAATAGTATGTCCAATTTCAATTTGATCCGCAAGTGACTGATAAGCTCCACTATGATCAAAATCATCATGAGAAATAAAAACATGATCTAATTTAAACACTCCTACCGAACGTAAATATGGTACTAATGTTAAAGCAGCTAGATCTTTATTTCGCAATCCCCCAGTATCGATTAAAATATTTCCTTGATTATAAGGCTGTTGAATAAAAAAACAATCACCTTGACCTACATCAATCATAACCACTTGACCAAAAGTCTGATAGTATGGTTTAAAATAAAACATGATCACTAAACTTAGCAGTAATAGAATCTCACGGTGAATTCGCTGTTTAATATTTATTTTGACTATTAATTTAAAATAAATATAGTAATATCCTAAAATAAAAAATAAAGATGGTTTAGAAAAATTAATAAAAAAAGAGAAGTCCGTACTAAAAACAACAATATTATCTAGAACTTCAATTACTAGACTAATAACCGGTTTAAAGAAATTACCAAAAATCACATATAACCATAGCAGTTGATATAACACTGAAATCAGTGGTGTTAAAATAATCCCTAAAAACAATGACAGTATATTAATTCGATATTGAATCGAAATAACGATTGGTACGCTAGCTCCATAAACTATCTCATTCAGGTACCTATGATGATTAATCAAAATAATTATTAAATACATAAAATAGGAAAAAACAAAAGATAAATTATAAATAATATATGGATTCATAAATACAAAAAACATAGCAACAAGACTAAAGCAGTCTAATTGATTTAGATACTTTTTAAACAAAGTCATCAAAAGCATTACTAAATACGCCCGCATAAAAGAAATATTATATGGAATAATATACATATACACACCAATTATAATTAGACTGAGGTAATTAATTAAATATTCCGGTAATAAAAAAATTAATACTTTTTTAATCAACCTTCTTAATATATGAATATGTAGTCCTGACAAAGCAAACAAATGAACAATCGACAACTCTGTTAATTGATGATAATAATCATTGATCATTTCATCTCTTATTCCCAAAATAAACATGCTTGCATAACTATTAACTAGCTCTTTACCGTCTATTCGTTTTTGAAGTTTTTGAAAAAGCGTATTATGTTTTTGACTATTTATAAGGCGTAGTAAAGATGCATTATTAGTAATCCCTTGACTATACAAATAGTTACGATAATCAAATGCGTTATCGTTTGTTGCACGACTAATTTCAAAATAATTAACCTCAATTTCTAATTCATCACCAACTTCATAGCCAATAAACTCACCATATACTTTGATCTTTGTTTTTGTTGTTTTCAATACAATGCTCTTTTCATCCCTACTAATTATATACCCGCTTATAATTGGTTCATCGGTCGGCTGAGGCCACCTAATAAACACTAAAAAGAAAATCATAACCAGCCCTATCGTTACAAGTCGTCCCCACCCAAAATGACGAATTATAAAGAACGCATAAATAATTAAGAGCACTAAAAAAACTGGATGAATCAACATGACCAAAACACCTAACAAACATGCTACCGCATAGTAAATCAAATGATATCTTAAAGACATAATAACTCCCTTATTCGCAAATAAGTTTTTTCTCCTATCCCTGATACTTCTTTTATCTCTTCGATGGTAGCAAATGGGTGTTCATTACGATAATCAATAATTTTATCTGCAGTTTTTGGTCCAATTCCCTTAATCGTCATCAATTGTTCTTTTGATGCATGATTTAAAGAAATTAAATTTTTATTTATAGGGATATAAAAAACTGTTTGGCTATCCAAAACAGTTTTTTGATCAAATCCATAAACATTATCAGTATTTAATGCTTTAAATACATCTTCGATTGTTGGTGAAGAATTAAATACTAAAGTTTCATTATACTTACCTTCAACAATTATTTTTACTTGTGGATCTGATTCAATTTCATTTAATGATGTTTCAGGCAATGTAAATGAATAAACAGTTGAGATAATTAAAATAATTAACAAACCAATAATTTCATGTTTTTTCACAATACCTCCACAAAAAAAGACTGTAAAAACAGCCTTATTCATCAATATTTATATTTAAATGTTTATATGCTTCACTCGTTGCAACACGACCGCGAGGAGTTCTCTTTATCAAACCGATTTGAAGAAGATAAGGTTCGTAGACATCTTCTAATGTTTGTGGTTCTTCTCCAATTGAAGCTGCCAGAGATTCCAAACCTACCGGTCCCCCCTTAAAGCGATGAATGATTCCTAACAAGTATTTATGATCCACATCATCTAGTCCTAATTGATCTACTTTAAGACGATCTAAAGCCTCAATCGTCCGCTCTTTACTGATAATTTCTTCACCGTTGAACTGTGCAAAATCTCGAACCCGTCTAAATAATCGATTAGCAATACGCGGTGTTCCGCGGGAACGCATCGCCAAAGCCGATTTAGCGTCATCATCCATTGGCATTGAGTAGACACGACTGGTCCGATCAATAATCGTTTTTAAATCCGTTTCATCGTAATATTCCAGTTTAGAAATAATTCCAAAACGGTCTCGTAATGGTGCTGACAGATCACCAGCTCTAGTTGTTGCTCCAACTAAAGTAAATGGCGGTAAATCAATTCTTACTGAACGTGTTGATGCTTCTTTACCAATCACTACATCAACACAAAAATCTTCCATAGCTGGATAAAGAATTTCTTCAACCACTTTATTTAAACGATGAATTTCATCAATAAATAAAACATCACCCGGTTCCAATGCTGTTAGAATAGCAACTAAATCACCAGTTTTTTCAATACTTGGACCAGTTGTAATTTTGATATTTGTCCCCATCTCATTAGCAATAATCATTGACATCGTTGTCTTTCCTAGTCCAGGAGGCCCGTACAATAACACATGATCTAGTGATTCGTCACGCAGTTTAGCTGCCCCAACAAAAACTTTTAGATTTTCTTTTAAGTTAGTTTGACCAACATATTCATCGAATGATGAAGGACGCAAACTACTATCATCATCAATAACATTTGCATCAAGAATCTCATTCCTTGTCATTTTCTACCTCCTACTTTACTAATAAACTTAAAGCTCTTTTTACATAACCGTTAGTATCTAGTTTTTCATTTAATAGGACTGCCAAAGCTTTATCCACTTCAGATTTTTTATAACCTAGGGCAATTAATACTTCAGCCGCCTCGTCTAAATCATTATTATTTATCAGTGTTGTTGCTGTTGGTGTATTTTTAAACTTACCTTGAAGATCTAAAATAATCTGCTGCGCTGCTTTTGGTCCAATTCCAGGAATTTTCTTTAAATATGCTACATTCCCTGTTTCAATTGCACTTATAATGCTTGTTACATCACCAGTAGCTAAAATTCCTATCGCTGTTTTACAACCAATCCCTTTGACCAGAATTAATTTTAAAAACATTTCTTTTTCTTCACTTGTTTTAAATCCATATAATAATAATGCATCTTCTTTAACTTGTTGGTAAAGAAAAATCTTTATTTCTTTACCTCGTGTATATTCATATGGATTATTGACATATATCAAATAACCAATTCCACTATTTTCTACAACAATATGATCAATATTCATCTCAACTACCGTACCAATTAAGTAACTATACATTCCCTACTCCTTCACATTTACTATTATACAGCACATCGTACTGTTTTTTATCTCAAAATCGTTTCAAACCATTCTCAACAATTATAGCATTGTAAAAGAAAAAAACCAACTAGTATTACTAGCTGGTTACTCATAAAAATCAAATTCAAACTCACCGATAGCAACATTATCACCATCTTGAGCTCCGGCATTTCTAAGTGCATCATCAACACCCATATTACGCATTTTAATCAATAGTCGTTTTAATGAATCATCACTTACTAACGATGTCATTGCCACCATTCTCTCGATCTTCTTGCCAGTAATTTGCCAATTACCATTACCTAAATTATGTAATTCAAATGGTTTATCTTCCTCATCACCCATTGTATAAAGAACAGTATGTTCAACTTCATCTTCCATTGTGAAAGTTGGTGCAGTAGCTAACGCATCAGCAACCGCATATAAAACCTGATCTACACCATCATGAATAATAGCACTAATTGGGAAAATCTTAACATCTTCACCAACCTGTTTTTTAAAACGAACTAAATTTTCTTCAGCCCCATCTTCATCCATTTTATTTGCTACAACGATTTGAGGACGTTCTAATAAACGATATTGATATTCACCAAGTTCTTTATTAATAGTAACATAATCCTCATATGGATCACGGCCATCGACTGCTCCCATATCAACAATATGAACGATTACTCGACAACGTTCAATATGGCGCAAGAATTGATGCCCCAAACCTTTACCTTGAGCCGCTCCCTCAATCAATCCTGGTAAATCAGCCATAACAAAACTACGTCCATCTTTTACTTGAACCACTCCTAAATTAGGAACGATCGTAGTAAAATGATAATCTGCAATTTCCGGACGTGCTCGTGAAACAACTGATAAGAGTGTTGATTTACCTACTGATGGAAAACCAACCAATCCCACATCCGCCAATAATTTCAATTCACAAATAAGATCGAAATTTTCACCAGGTTCACCACGCTCACAAATTTGTGGTGCAGGATTCCGTGAAGTTGCAAAACGCGCATTTCCGCGACCACCACGGCCACCTTTAGCAATTACAACACGTTGCTTATCTTCGGTTAAATCCGCCATGATCTGCCCAGTTTCTTCATTAAGAATCATTGTTCCAACCGGTACTTTAATGACCGTATCAATAGCATCTTTACCATGCATTTTTTTAGCCATCCCATTTTGACCAGATGGTGCCTTATATAATCGATTATATTTCAAATCTAACAAAGTTGATAATGAGGTCGTCGCTTGAAAAATCACACTTCCACCACGACCGCCATCACCTCCAGCTGGACCACCTTTTGGTACATGGGCCTCACGTCTAAAAGCTACTGTCCCGTCACCGCCTTTTCCAGCTTCAACTCTAATTTTTGCTTTATCAATAAACTGCATATATCCACCTCTTTTCATCTCTTTATTATTATGATACAAATAATCAGTTATTAGTACAAGAAAAAATCCCTTTGCAGGGATTTTAATTATGCAGCTGGGTAAACAGAAACTTGTTTTCTATCTCTACCAAGTCTTTCGAATTTTACAACTCCATCAACTGTAGCAAATAAAGTGTCATCTCCACCTTTTCCTACATTAGTACCTGGATGAACTTTAGTTCCTCTTTGTCTATAAATAATAGACCCTGCAGTACAAAATTGCCCGTCAGATAATTTAGCTCCTAATCTTTTTGATTTAGAATCACGACCATTTTTAGTTGACCCTACCCCTTTTTTAGAAGCGAATAATTGTAAATCTAATTTGAACATCATATGTTACACCTCCACTTTAGATATCTTAATAAATCGACCATAGCTTTCAACCATCGTTTCTAAAGTTACAACAAGTGTCTCTAGCACCACTTGACAAACTTCATCAGTATGATTGACAACTACATTTATATATCCTTCATTAATCTCAATCGTTCCTAAGCCTTTAGCTAAGAATCCTTTTTTTGCAAGCATATTCATTGCTCCAATACCAACAGTAGAAACACCAGCACAAACTAAATCTTTACCATATTCTCCACTGTCAGCGTGACCTGTAATACTAAGATTAACAATTTGATTATTATTTTGTTTTACTAAAACCTTAATCATTTGATTAAGCTTCTGCAGTTTCTTCAGCAGCTTTTTTAGCAGTTTTATTAATTGTATTGATTACTAATTTTGTATAAGGTTGTCTATGACCTTGTTTTTTGTGGTAATGTTTTTTAGCGTTATATTTATAAATAACAACTTTCTTTTCTTTACCTTGTTTTTCAACAGTAGCTTCAACAGTAGCACCTTTTACATAAGGAGCACCTAATTTCATTGTTTTATCGCCTACAGCTAATACTTTATCAAAAACAACTTTTTCTCCTGCTTCAACATCTAATTTTTCTACAAAGATAGTATCTCCGGCTTCAACTTTTAATTGTTTTCCACCTGTTTCAATAATTGCGTACATATCGCACCTCCTATAATATTCTAAGACTCGCCAACCAAGGCAGCATTGCTTTAATACCTTTTATGTGCGGTTGTAGCTAGAGGTCTACAACATATGCATTATATTATTTTTACCCATCAAAGTCAATTACTTTTTAAGTTTTTTATTAAATATTGAAGTACTTCTTTTTCACTATAACCATTCCCACCAATCAAATAATAATTTTCATATGGGCGGTAAAAACGGTAGTCATGATTAATTTTAAGCCGATGATATTGATTATCATGCATCCTTTTCAAATATAATCTGATAATTATATAACGGAACTCTTTAATATATTGATAATTTATATAGAGCAAATAAAAATAAACTAAGATATATCCCATTTGATTATATAATACAATCAAAACTGATAAAGAAAAAATTGAAACTTTAATTTGTAACTTGACTGCTCGATAATAATCTTTAAATAATGAAAAAACTAGTAATAATATTTTTGATCCATCAAGAGGATAAATCGGTAAGAGATTAAAAACAAATACTAATTGGTTAACTGCCAATAAATATTCGCTATCAAAAAATACTTTTATTACTATAAACATTCCCAAATGAGTAGATAGACCCGCCATGACTATTACCAGTTCTTCAATAATATGATGAGTCCCATAATCATTTAAACTCAAAAAAGCTCCAAAAGGGAAAATCTCAACTTTCTCAATTTCAAAATTAAATTTTTTAGCAAAATAATAGTGTCCAAATTCATGAGTACAGACAATAAACAAAGCACTCAAATAAGCAAATAAATTGTCATTTAACCAAGCAGCGATTAGATAAATCAAAGTAAAAGGATGGATATACCAATCACTCCATCCTTTGATACTCTTCATAACTAATTTCCTTACCTAAATGTTCAAACTGTAAAACAAACTGATCTTGATAACTGCCTAAAACCATCCCTTGATCTACCTCGTCATACAATGTCACCATTACATTATCAATATTACTATAAGTAATTTCTACATCATTCTTGCCTAGAATTACTACATATCCGCTCAAGTTTTCATCATTACCAGTTGCAATTACGCGCCCAGCTTCAATACTTAATACCTCATTACTATTATTTTTATAATAGTCATCTTTAACATGCTGATACTCCACGCCACTAGAAACACTAACATCATCACTTGGCAAAAAAGAAAATAAATTATCAGATATCCAGCTTGTTACCGCTTTATAATTAGTATCATTCAAAATCATTTTCTTAATATTAGAATCCGGATTGATTTTAATATATGACATTGATACTAAAACCACTAAAATTACGACCATAAACTTTACCATAAAATTATAGAATCGCTTAAAATTATCATCATTTAATGGCTTTTTATTAGTACCCCGGCGCTTTTGCATTCTTTTTCTTACATCATCTAGATTACTCATTCTATCACCTATTCCATTATATGAATCTGATGATATTAAAGACGTTAATTATGAATAAAAAAATCGACGAATTAAACTTTTCTTTTTATATTTAGCATAAGGTACTTGCTGCCCGAGTATGCGCTTTGAAATATTAACAAAACAGCTATGTAATAAATGTTGATTATTTAAGAAAATCGGCACACCACGATTATTAGCTTCAATCATATCATGGCTATCGTAAACAATCCCTAGCAGCGGTAATGATAAAATCTCTTGAGCATCTTCCACCGTTAATGAGCGAGCTCCTTCAATATCATCAACATTAACTTTATTAATGATCATATTAATAGTATTAATTCCCTTTTTCATCAATAAACCAACAACGCGATCGGCATCACGTAATGATGATACATCTAAATTGACAACAACAATTGCTTCATTAGCTAATGAAGCAGAATATTGAAAACCTTTTTCGACTCCAGCTGGACTGTCCACAATAATAAAATCATAATCTTTATTTAATCGTTCAATTAATGAATTCATTATTTCTGTATCTAGATTTTCAAATGATAAAGATTTACATGACGGTAATAAGCTCAATCCATCTATACGCTTATCCTTAACTAATACTTGTTCAATTGTACAGCGGCCTTCAACGACGTCATTTAAATCATAAACTACACGATTTTCTAACCCCATCATCACATCCAAATTCTTCAATCCAAAATCACCATCAATTAAACATACTTTAAATTTTGAAAAAGCTAAGGCACTAGCCAGATTAACGCTAACACTACTTTTACCTACCCCACCTTTTCCGGAAGTAACTACAATAACTCTAGACATATATCATATCCCCCTTATCTAAGAATATTTCGTTGTCCTTATAATAAAGCATCGTAAGTTCATAACTTGTATAATTTCGTCGAGATACCCCATTAATTCTAACATGGGCATTTTTAAAGAATTGTCCACTAATTTTTGCTCGAGCATTTAATCCCTCAACCAATCCACTGACGCGCCCCATTACATACAACTTTCCTTTAAATCTAACAATAGCTCCGGGATTAACTTGACCAATAATCAAAGCATCTTGATCCAATTCTAAAATTTCTCCAGCATGAACAGTTTTGTTGATTACTTTAATCTTATTTTTCTTCTCTACTTTGGCCATATTGATTCCATCAAACAATAATACCTGCTTACTAAATAATAAATCCAATAATCTTAATAATTCATGAATACTTAAAATTCGACTTTTAAAATCAAAAAAAGCCCTCGGATAATAGCCATCACTTTTAAGCAATGGTGATTCCAAGAGACTTTCCAATTCATTCATTAAACTATTAAAATCTTGATTATCATCTAAAACAAAAACTAGATGATTATTAACTCCTTTTACTTTGATATGCATTGACTTTACCCTCGAATCCTAATTTCTTGTGGATAAAATATACTGGTGCAATCAATAATAAATTAGCTCCTAACGTCGGTAAAAGACGATTTGTCAAGAAAGCTACGATTGATAGCTGCGTAACATTTGTTATCCACACTAACCAATATATCACAACTTCTTGGGCGATTATTGTCACAATTACGGCGATAAACATCTCTAAAAGGGTATAAGTTGCTAATTTAGTATATTTCTTTCCAAAAAAAGCATAAACACAATAAAGCAACACATAAATCAGTAAACTATTTGCGTAGACAATCGCATAATAAAGTCCAGTCACAGTTGCAAATATGTATCGGTGTTCATCACCAATTGTATTATTCAGCAATGTGAACATCATCAAACTAACACAAGGAACAATTGTTATTCCTAATTTATCAAAATTATACGGTAAATAATAACTAATAATGCTATCAACAACAAAACTTAATGCCATCACTAGATAATAACGATATAATTGCTTATTCATTACTATCGCTCCTAAATACTACCGCAACATATGACAGATCATTAAAATCTGCTGCCGGCTTAACTCTAATTGTTTTTGATGTTCCATCTTCAGAAACAATAGAACTTTCTACAGTTCCAATATAAATTCCTTTAGGCGCTTTCCCACCTAAGCCAGAAGTTATTACTTTGGCATTATCTTCAAATTTTTCAACATCACTAAATAGAGTAATTTCAAAACATTTTGACTCAATGTCATAACGATTTAAAAGTCCATAAACATTTTGATCACCATTAATAACTTGAATCGGTAATGCAGAAGTAGGATTCTCTGCTGTTAATAACTGAACTCGCGCCGTCACTTCTGTAACCGAAGTAACCTTACCAATCATTCCTTTTGAAGAAATTACGACCATATCTTTGCTAACTCCAGCCAAACTTCCTAAATCAATTGTAATTTCGTTATTCCAATCATCACTTTCACGAACAAATGATGTTGTCTTAACATTATAATCAGTTGGCAAATATTCAATATTTAGCATCTTTTTCAACTCATCAATCTCTTTTGAAAGAACATCAGTATTAACTTCGACACTGGCATAAGATGATAATTTTGCTTTTAAAATCTTATTTTCTTTATAAACATCTTTTAACTCATTATATTCACTAAATAAATTACTTACAAATTCAACTGGTTTTTTTACTACATAATACTCTATTGCAGCAATCGAATCGCTGACCATTCGCTCAAGTCCCCCTTGGGTTCTTGAAAATACCAATGATATAGTAGAAAAAACAACAATTGCTACCGTTATAATTAAAACTATTCTCTTATTTCTTTGTTTTTTACGATTATTCAAATTACCACCTCACATCCATATCATTATAAGGCATTAATATAAAATAATCAATTATCTTTAAACTTCAATAATCTTATTTGAAGCAAAACTATAAAATCTACTACGACCAATAATTAAATGGTCAACTACATCTATATCTAATTCTTTTGCCATACTATATAGGCGCTCGGTTGCTTCAATATCTTCAATTGATGGTTCAGGATTACCTGAAGGATGATTATGAACGACCATCACACGATTACTACCACAGATCAATGCTTCTTTAAACAGCTCTCTCCCACTAATAATAGATATGTTATTCCCACCAATAAATACGGTTTTTTCTTTAATTACCTCTAAGCGTGAATTTAAACATAATACAATCACTTTTTCCTGCTGTTCAAACATTAATTGATTTTTCAACAATTCATAACCATCACGCGGTTCTTTAATAGCTGACATAGCCACAGGCTGTTTATCCAAACGTTTAGCAATTTCAATAATAGCTAAAACTTCTATTGCTTTAGCTTGTTTGATTCCTTTAATCTGAATCAACTGATAATAATTGATATCATGCAAATAACGAAAACCCCCAATTTCATTTATAACACGTTGAGCCAATTCAATCGCTGATTCTTGCTTATTTCCAGTTCTTAAGACTAATGCTAATAATTCAATATTATTTAGGCTTTCAATTCCGTGATGGAAGGCTTTTTCGCGCGGTCGTTCTTCCAATGGATAGTTTTTTAATTTCATGATCCTAATTCTTTAATAATTGCTTCATAATCTTGTTTTTCAATAACCTCTTTAAAACTACTTTCGAATTTCGTTTGTTTTATTACACATGTGATTCCACTTTCACTAATTGTATTCCCCATGTCCTTTGCCTCCTTTTCATCCAAAAACACACCTGTTATCACTACGAAATTATTATCTTTTTGATACTTATAATTCGGTTTCCCTAAATCTGATAACTTTTTTATCATTTCATTAGCGTTTTCATCTTGTTTATATATTCCTACTTGAACTATGTAAGTATTAATATAACTATTGATCGTTGAAAAAAACTTCAAATAGATTCCACAAAAACAAATTGATAAAGCAACTGCTAACACTACTACAAGTCTTACTATTTTCATCTTGCACCTCCAAATCTAGTATATGTTAGCAGTTTATAAATATGCTCAATTAACGTGTAATTGAAAAACGTTTTCTTAATAATTTAGCAACGCTATAACCAGCAGCTACAGCTACTAAAGAAATCACATAAACAATCGCTCCGCCACCATTGATCTTTTGCTGAGATGTAATCGATAATTCTTTCATTTTAACGCCACTCGATTGAAATAATTTTAGGAATCGATACACGTCCAGCCCCCGAACGAAACATCTTATAAATTGCAGTTCCAATTACGACACAAAAGAAAAATCCCGTAACACCACCGCCCATTACTTCCATTTGCATACATTGCTGTAATTCATTCATTTTTCTTGCCTCCTCTTTTGAATTTAAGGTCACACTCACCACTAAACCTTATATTATTATTTACTGCAAGAAAATAATTTTTACTTTTAAAAATAGAAAAAAGATGAATTTCTTCATCTTTTTACATTTGTTCTAATTTTTCTTTTACAGCATCATACTTAGATTGATAATCCGCTAATTTATTTCTTTCTAGTTCAACTTTTTCTTTTGGAGCTTTTGAAGTGAACTTCTCATTTGCCAACATATTTTGACAACGTTTAATTTCTCCTTCTAACTTTTTAAGTTGATTAGCTAATTTTTCTTTTTCAGCATCTTTATCAATATAATCCCCTAATTCAACTAATAATGAATTGCCACCTTTAATTGTAATATTTGCAACCTCACCAGCAGCATTAAGATTATAACCTGAACAAACTGCATTACATAATTTCTTGATGTAAGGTAAACATTTATTTAACAATCCTTCTAGATCATCGTTTTTAGTATTGATCACGTATGGCACTTCAATTGCATTTTTAATCGTATATTGTGTTCTAATTTCACGGATACCTTTTACAATATCGATTAAATATGTAAATTGATCATTAATACTTTCATCAGTAAAATGATCATTTACTTCTGGCCAGATAGCAATACAAATAGATTCTTCTAAATGTGGAATTGCCTGGAAGATTTCTTCAGTTACAAATGGCATGAATGGATGCAGCATTTTAACAATCGCATTTAAAACATAAACTAATGTATTTAAACTTGCCTGTTTTTCTGTATCATTAGTACTATTTAAATGTACTTTTGTAAGTTCAATATACCATGAACAGAAGTCATCCCAAATAAATTTATATAACTCACTACCAACATTAACAAATTCAAATTTATCCATGTTAATATCTACTTCACGAATCACTTCATTTAAACGATTTAAAATCCATTTATCACAAAGATTTAGATTATCAAATGATAATTCTTCAAATTTCATTTCATCATCAATATTCATTAAAACAAAACGAGCACTATTCCAAATTTTATTGATAAAGTTCCATGATGCTTCTAATTTTTCCGGAATATAACGCAAATCCATTCCTGGTGCCGAATTAGTTGTTAAGAAGAAGCGTAATGTATCAGCACCATATTCATCAATAACATCCATCGGATCAACACCATTGCCTAACGATTTTGACATCTTTCTCCCTTGTTCATCACGAATCAAACCATGAATTAAAACATGTTCGAATGGTCTTTCCTCAGTGAAGTGTAATGATTGGAAAATCATTCTGCTCACCCAGAAGAAAATAATATCGTACCCTGTAACTAAAGTATTGGTAGGAAAATAACGCTTAAATAATTCACTATCGGTATTAGGCCATCCAAGTGTTGAAAATGGCCATAGTGCACTTGAAAACCATGTATCTAGGACATCTTCGTCTTGTTTCCAGTTTTCTAAATCAGCAGGTGGATTTTTCCCAACATAAACTTCACCGGTTTCTTTATGATACCAAGCCGGTACTTGATGTCCCCACCATAATTGACGAGATATACACCAGTCTTCAATATTTTCCATCCACTGATTAAATGTTTTTTCAAAACGTTCAGGGACAAAATTTACTTTAGAATCCTTTAACTGATTTTCTAAAGCTGCCTTAGCTAATGGCTCCATTTTAACAAACCATTGTTTTGATAAATATGGTTCAACGATTGCATTACTTCTTTCTGAATGCCCCACCTGATGCATATGTTTTTCAATATGGTCAACAACCCCAGCTGCTTTAAAATCAGCAACCAAAGCCTCTCGACAAGCAAAACGATCCATTCCTGCATATTTATGTGCCAGTTCATTCATAGTTCCGTCATCATTCATACAAATTGGCATTTCTAAGTTATATTTTTTTGCTAACGCAAAGTCATTAGGGTCATGAGCAGGGGTACATTTCATTACCGCTGTCCCAAATGATATATCAATATAGCTATCAGCCATGATTGGTAACGCTTCACCATTAGCTGGATTGATTGCTTTTTTCCCGACTAGGTGAGTATAACGTTCATCATCAGGGTGCACAAATATAGCTTGATCGGCAAACATTGTTTCAGGACGTGTTGTCGCAATAATTAATTGTTCATCACTATCAACGATTTGATATTTAAAATAATACATCGCCCCTTCAATTTCTTTATGAATCACTTCAATGTTACTTAATGCCGTTCTTTGAACTGGGTCCCAATTAATGATCCGTTTCCCTTGGTAAATCAATCCTTCATTATATAATTTAACAAATACTTCTTTAACTGCTTCGCTTAAACCATCATCTAAAGTAAAACGTTCTTTAGAATAATCTAATGATAAACCTAATTTTTCCCATTGAGCTCGAATAATTGAAGCATATTCTTCCTTCCATGACCATGCTTTTTCTAAAAAGCCATCACGACCAAGATCATAACGAGAAATACCTTCTTCACGCATCCTTGCCTCTACCTTAGCTTGAGTTGCAATACCCGCATGATCCATTCCCGGCAGCCACAAAGCATCATAACCTTGCATTCTTTTATAACGGATGATCATATCTTGTAAAGTTGTATCCCAAGCATGACCTAAGTGTAATTTACCAGTTACATTAGGTGGGGGAATAACAATTGAATACGGCTTTTTGCTAGTATCACCAGCTTCAAAATATTTTTTATCGATCCAATGACGATATTTTCCTTCTTCTACTTTATGATGATTATACTTCGGTTCCAGTTGTTTGCTCATCAGTTGTTACCTCCAAATCAATAAAATCATTTTTGTTTTCACGAATAAATTTAGCTGCTTTATTAACAATTCCAGAAGATTTCAACATTGACAATAATGAGCTTGTAAAATCAGAAAAATTATATTTTCCATAATCACTATCTTCATCTAATTCAATTTCTTCCTCATTTTCAATCATTACAGCTAATTTTTCTGCTGCAGTCATCAACTCAGCAATTTCATGGCAATCCACAGCCTCAAATGCTTTAATGGCATATGGACGATAAAGGCAATATGGTTCCTTAATAAAGAATGAGTGCAATGAACCACGCCCTCCTTCCATTGAAAGTTCTACTTGATAAATAGTGTAGATCAGTAATTCGCTTGGTGTCATTACATCAATCAATGTTCCAGTAATTTCTTCTCCTTCATACAATTTATCTTCTTTTGCTAAAAGGTGGAATAAAACAGCATGTGTTAACTCTTCATCAGGAGTTTGATCAAACACTTCGCTTGTAAAATGACTATACTTAACCCGGTTTTCTTCATATGCAGCCCGCTGTTGTTTTTGATATTTTTTAACTTGACGCATTTTACCACTATAAAAATACATTAAAAATAAACATCCACCTAAAAATAAAATCCAAACCACTGAATAACTCATAATTTCCTCCTTAAAATAAAAAAGCACCGTCATAAGGACGAATGCTCGTGGTACCACCTTACTTTGCATAGCTTATCTATGCCTCAAGACCTTAACGCAGTCATACGTGTCTACCTACTTTTTTCAATAGACATGCTCCTAGGCTACCTTCAATCCATTATCTTATCCCCTTCCACCAGCCAGGGACTCTCTTAAAAGTTTCTGGATCTACTCCTCCTAATCATTGCTAGAAATATTCTAACAAAATCATCATCCCTAGTCAATCGCTAACTTTTTATTTAACGAAGAAATTGAATCCAAATAATATAATAAGCGAGACATCATGATAATATTATTAATTTCATCATGTCCTAATTCAATGATCGGAACAACATGTAACAAACACTGTAATAAAAGCCGCTCTTCTTTTAAGAGCTTTATCTTACAAAAATAACTATCAAGAATAACGTCAAAATCAAAGATAAACTCTGGAATTCTTTGATACATATTATAAATATCATAAATACATAAGTTGATTTTAATTTGATCAATAGAAATTAATTTACTTTCTTTCATCATTACATGACTATAATTAAAATTATTATATGTCAGACATAATCTTATCGTATCTAGATTGCAAACATATTGTTCATAGCATTCCAAAAGTTCTAAGGCTTTTTTTAGACAACCTTCAATTCGATGATAATTTAAAACAAACATCCATCCTGTTGGACTACGATACGATAAAACTTCAAAATTACTCATAATTTCATTGTAATAAGCTTGACGCTCATGAATAATATTTGCTATATCTTCAATTTGACGTTTAAAAAAACTCTTTGAAACACTATAATTAAAAAAAGAAGTTGAATGCAAATATGATAAGCATTCATAATAAAATTTTAATTTTAATTCTTTAACGATTGCATTATCACTTGCTAACCAAGGACTTAAATAAAAAGTTTTATCCTCATAACTTGTTAGAACTTGTTTTTTATAATTTCTGATTACTGGCAAAAAGCATTTTAAATGCAAGCTCTCTATATGATCAATAACAACAGTCAATCCATTGTCTTCAACAAACTTTAAACAAAAGAATCCTTCACGACATTTTACTTTATAGACTTTTTTTGTTACTTTAATATAACCAATAACTTCTAGTGAATAGGCTTCCTTAATTAATTCGTTCATGGAACATATGGAATGATTAAGACACTGCCGGCTTCTAGAGCCTTATCTTGGTTATAATTGCGGATTATTTCTTCTTCCACACTATAACGGGTCGCCACTTCACTATAACTATCATTTTCTTTAACTATATATAAGTAATAAGTTCCCACACTATCGCTAGTGTCTTGAAAAATTGGTCGTGACTTGCTTTGGTAAACCTTTTCTTGAAGTTGTTCACTAATCTCCTCAGCCATAGCTGTTTCTTTTTTACTGACTTCCATTACAGCAGCTTCTTTAGCAACATGTGCCATTGGTTCTTTGGTCATATGAACAGCCGGTTCTTTTGCTGCGTGTACTGATGACTCTGATTTCTGCGGTATTACAGCAACTTTTGATGTTTCTAAGTTTTTAGGATGATTATCCATTTCTTTTGCCACTGCTTTTATCTCTTTTACTGTTGAAGTCGTAGTTTCAGCAGCCATCGGCTTACTTTCTGGCTGCTTTGCTTGAGCAACGTAAGCTGGAGTTACTGGTCCAGTTTCTTGGACTTCGACAGGTTTAGCTCGAACTAATTGCTCAATTGAAGCATTAGCTGGTTCAGTATCCTTGATTAAGTTTTCAATTTCTTCAAGTGCTTCATCATGCCCAAGATGCTCATCCCGTACATATCGATCTTCTCCTTCTACCACCCCATGAATACCTACTTCAATCTTAATTTGGATATTTCCATCTTTAATAAAATAATCAAAATCTTCAACTTTAATATTGAAATCTCGCTGATCAACAATCTTATCAAATGTTGCCAATACATCTAATTCAATATTTTCATCAAATTTATGATTGCCATTATACTCTCCTTTAACAATTAAACTTCCTACTGCTCGAACGCCTACACTTTCAATCTTGTAATTAATAGACTCATCTACTGATAATGATAATAATTCATTCAATTGATGATTTAAATCAATCCATTTTTCAAAATATATCTTTTGCATATATACCTCCCATCAAACTATATGCACGATTCTTAAAAATATGAAAAAAGACCGCCTTTTATAGAATATACTAATTCATTCTACTTTGTTCCACCAGAATCTAGATACTTTGATATTATTTAAACAAAATAAAAGTAGATACATTTAAAAGCTCTATCTTTCTTGCATCTACCATCATTTTACTTTTTAAAATCTAATTAAAATTAATATCGCATAGCTCATAGATAAAGTTCCATGCTTCTTCAATTCCTTTTTTCCTTAAGCTTGAAAAACGAACAAATTTATCTTCAGGATGAAACCCCAAAGTATCTTTGATAATTTTTTCATTCTTTTTCAGATCATTTCTTTTTAATTTATCTTCTTTGGTTGCCACGACCATTACCGGAACATCATGATGTTTAACAAATTCATACATCAGCACATCATCTTTAGTCGGTTTATGACGATAATCAACTAATAAAATAAATCCTCTTAAAGTTGAACGTAAAGTTATGTATTCATCCATTGTCTTACCAAATTGCTTAGTAATACTATCATTAACTTTAGCATAACCATAACCAGGAACATCAACAAAATATAATGCATCATTGACATTAAAAAAATTTAATGTTCTTGTCTTTCCTGGAGTTCCTGAAACTTTAGCTAAACCATTATGATTTAACATTGCATTAATAAAACTGCTTTTACCAACATTACTACGTCCCGCCAAACACATTTCAGGAAAACTTTCTTCTGGCCATTGACTTTTCCATGCTGCGGATAAAACATATTCTGCTTTCTTTATTTTTACCATTCTCATCACCTTTTTCATTGTACCACACAATAAGAAAAAAAGGGTTATTTTTAACCCTATTTTTCAAGTGCGTGATCTAGTACTGTATCAATATGATCAGCTAATACGATTTCTAATTCATCTTGAACAGATTTTGGTATATCATCAATATCTTTAGCATTATCCTTTGGGATAATAATCTTTTTAATTCCAGAACGATGCGCTGAAATTGATTTTTCTTTTAAACCACCAATTGGCAGCACATTTCCCCGTAATGTAATTTCACCCGTCATAGCAATATCATTGCGAACCGGCTGATTTTTAAAAGCTGAGTAGATAGCAGTGGTCAAGGTAACACCTGCACTAGGGCCATCTTTCTTTACAGCTCCTTCAGGCACATGAATATGAATATCTTCTTTATCAAATGCAATTTTTTCAAGACCATATTTCTCTTTATTAGCTTTCATATAGTCTAATGCAATCGATGCTGATTCTTTCATTACATCCCCTAATTGACCAGTAATAATAAATTTACCAGATCCTTGGAAATGATTGACTTCAATTGGTAAAATATCTCCACCAAATTGTGTATATGCCATACCAGTAACGACACCTATTTGGCTATGATCTAATTTCTTAGTATGTTCAAATGGTGCTTTACCTAAATGTTTTTCTAAACTTTCTTTATTAACTGTTAAGTTATCACGTTTTTCTTTTAAAACGATTAATACCGCTTTACGACAAATCTTTGCCAGCAATCTCTCAAGATCACGAACTCCAGCTTCGCGCGTATAGTGACGAATAATCGCCATAATTGCATCATCTTCAATTACTAGTTGATCTTCCTTTAAACCGTGTAAAGCTAACTGCTTTTTAATTAAATGATTTTTAGCGATCATTAGTTTTTCTTGTTCTGTATATGAAGATAGTTCAATGATTTCCAAACGATCTCTAAGCGGAGCTGGAATATTTCCTAGATCATTTGCAGTAGCGATAAACAATACTTTTGATAAATCATATGGTTCTTCCAAATAATTATCAGAGAATTGACTATTTTGTTCAGGGTCTAAAACTTCAAGCATTGCACTAGTCGGATCACCTTTATAGTCACTTGACATCTTATCGATTTCATCAAGTAAGAAGACCGGATTTATTACTCCCGCTTTCTTCATCCCTTGAATAATTCTTCCTGGCATAGACCCAAGATAAGTACGACGATGTCCACGTACTTCAGCTTCATCTTTAACTCCACCTAATGATGCCTTGATGAATTCACGCTGTAGTGCACGGGCAATACTTTTAGCGATTGAAGTTTTCCCAACCCCTGGTGGCCCAGCAAGACAAATAATTGGTGCTTTTAGCGATTTAGTCATTTGTTTAACCGCTAAGTATTCAACAATTCGTTCCTTTACCTTTTCAAGACCATAATGATCTTCATTTAAAACATCTTCAATTGCTTGAATATCTTCAACATCTTTAGTTTCTTGATACCAAGGTGTTTTCATCATCCAGTCAATATATGTTCTTACTACATTAGCTTCTGAAGAAGCTGCTGGCATTGTTTCAAAACGGCGTAATTCTTCTTCAATTTTATCCTTAACATGCTGTGGATAAGGATTTTTTTCAAGTTCTTCACGAATCATTTCTGCATCGTCTTCCTTCGGTACACTATCACCTAATTCCTCTTTAATAGCCCGAAGTTTTTCTCTTAAATAGTACTCACGTTGATTTTCATCAATACTTTCACGAACTTTACGATTAATCGTTTCTTCAATTTCACCTATCACTTTTTCCGATTCAATTGAACTAGCTACTAATAATAAACGTTCATTGATATTAATAGTTTCTAAGATTTTTTGTTTTTGATTAAGATCAATTGGTAAATATTGTCCAATTGTGTCAGCTAAAACACTTGCTGATACTCCACTAGTTAATCGATTGATTGAATCTAGCGGCATATTTGGCATACTGCGTTTTGCTTGTTCAAAATACGAAGTTGTCTTACGAACTAAAGCAACTTCTTCATTTCGATCTCCAAATTCATCTTCAATAATTTCAACAGTTGAGTAGATACTTCCTTGTTGTTCTTCAAAGTTAGTCAGCCTAACTCTTTTTGCCCCCAAAACAGTTAATTTGATAGTTCCCGAACTGTCACGGCGCACTTTACGATCAATTTTACAAAGAGTTCCAATATGGAACACATCATCAAAAGAAGGATTATCCACTAATGGATTGATTTGTGAGACAAAAATGATATTGTTATCATGTTCATTAGCACTTAATTCAAGTGCCTTTAAACTCACTGGACGACCAACATCTAATGTTAACCTGTTTTCTGGGAAAACAATCATGCCCCGTGTACAAACTACCGGTAACGTTAATACAGTTTGTTCATTCATTCTATTTCCTCCTATTTCGCTATTTTACTAAAAAGACGCATGAGCGTCTTTTCATTATTTTAAGTTGTCTTTTACTAAATCAACAGCTTTACGAGTTAACAAATCGTTTTCGATACGGCTCATATTTCCTTCGAAAATTTTCTTAACTTCGTCTAATTCTTTTTGATAATATTCAGCAATTGTTTTTAATTCTGTTTCTAATTCTTCATCACTAACTGCTAATTTTTCTTCTTCGATAATTGCTGCAAGAATAGCATTTAATTTCACTCTTTCTTCAGCTTGAGGTTTAATATCTTCTTTGATATCATCTTTTGATTTACCAGTAAATTGTTGGTAAACTTCAAAATTTAACCCTTGTCTTTGTAAATTTTGTTCAATTTCTTGTAACATTAATCCTTGTTCTTGTTCTAATAAAGCATCACTGTCTTCTACTTTAGAAGACGCTACGATTGCTTTATATAAATCATCCATGAATTTATTTTCATTTTCAGATTCTTTACGAGTTTTAATATTAGCTTTGATATGATCCTTCAATTGATCTAAAGTTTCAACACCATCAATATTTACATCTTTAGCTAATTCATCATCAATTTCTGGTAAATGTTTTTCTTTGATTTCATGTACAGTCACTTTGAAAATAGCTTCTTTACCAGCCAAATCAGCTGCACCATAATCTTCTGGGAAAGTAACAACGATATCTTGTTCTTTATCTACAGTCATTCCAATCACTTGATCTTCAAATCCTGGAATAAATGAACCACTACCGATTTCTAATGGATAGTTTTCACCTTTTCCACCTTCAAAAGCAACACCGTCTACAAATCCTTCAAAATCAATTACTGCAGTATCACCTTTAGCAACTTTCCCACCTTCTTTTACTGTTAATTCAGCAAATTGAGTTTGATAGTTTGCTAATTGTTCTTCGATTTCTTTTTTAGTTACTGTAACGCGACCTTTTTTAACTTCTAATCCTTTATATTCACCAAGCTCAACTTGTGGTTTTACTGGTACTAAGATTTGAACTTCCAATTCATCAGCATCTACTTTTTGAACACTTAAAGCAGGTTGTGCTACTGGTTCAACATTTGCCTCAGTTAAAATTTCAACAAATTTTGTTTGTAAAATCATATCTGTTGCTTCTTCTAAAACACTAGCTTTAGAAACTCTTGCTCTTACCATAGCTGCAGGTGCTTTACCTGGTCTAAAACCATCGATTTTTACATTTTTAGCTAATTTATCAAGTGCTTTTTCTTGAGTAGCTTTCCATTCTTCACTATCAAATGCTACTGTTAGTTCTACGATTGCATTTTCTAATTTTTTATTATTGATTTTCATACTATTCTCCTTTTTTAGTTTCATCACGTATTATATACTAACAATACTATTAATTCAACTTTTTTGAACAATTAATCTTGCAATTTCAGTACTTTAATATTCAATTTCTTTAATTTCATTTAATTTTTCTAAAATTTCTTCTTTATCACAATTATAAAGGTACTCGATATCATCTAATTCAATGTCAATATACTGCATCGACGCAATATGATAATGAATTGCTGCAGCAATTGGACGATAATCATAATCATCGATATATTTAGGATAAACTAAATATAGATAGAAATTTAGAAACTGCTCACACAATGAATATAACGAAGGATTATCATCTTCAATTCCTTCAGATAAAAGATTTAAGATCGTTCCACCAACTTCTTGATTCAAAACTAATGGAGCATAACTTGGATTAATTCCATATTCAATCCCCTTTTTTACCAAGGTCATTTCTTCATCTATTTCTTGATCAATCATCAATTCAATGAGTAAACTCTTAGCGAAGCTAGGCTTATTTTCATCTTTCAAAAAATTACGAATAGCTGGTAATAGGCGCCGAATATTAATTCCTTCCATTTGTTCAATTGCCATATACAATAAATCCTCATTAGGCAAATCTTTCATCAAAATATTTTCCATATCATCCAAACTAAAAGCATTATTATGCCGTTCCATTCCCTCGTTTGCTTCACGTTTAGCTAACAGCAGTTCATCATGAGCAGCATTAAAGATTGCTTCATATTCATACGGAATATATGGCATTGATAATTCTTCTACCATGATATTGATTGCTTCTTCAAACTCCTCTAGTTCCTTTAAAGTAGCCACATAAATACTTACAACATCATAATAGGTATTACTTGCTTTCGCTTTTGCTAACATTCCTTCAGCTTTAGCCATTTGATATTCACCTAAACCATAAAGACAAACAAGACGCTGATACCGCGTCATTTCGTCATCCATATCATTCAATAGATCAAGTGCATCTTGAAATTGATTATTAGCTATATATTCTTCAATCATATTTTCTCCTTAAAAATGATGTATCGAGGATACATCACTATTCTTCTTCTAAATCAAATTCATAATCCAAGACATCTGTAGTTTCTTCTTGTTCTTGGAGACTTTCAATCACTTCATTATAAAGTTCTAACTTACTATCCTTTAAAAAATCATCATCTGTCAAAGGCATAATCATCACTCCTTACAAACGTAATTATAGCAATACTTTATCATTTTGCAATCGAAACACCTCAAATAATTCTTCGTAGTAGTCATTAAAAACACTATTTTTACGCCAGATAAAATTAATATCATGTTTTATTGTTAAAGCATTTACTTTGACTTGCTTCAATCTTCTTTCAGCTAATTCTTTTTCAACAGCTAATTTATAGATAAAAGTTATTCCATGATTATTTTTAACAAGACGTTTGATCATATTAATATTACCAATTTCAATAATATTACTAAAATCATCAATATCTAAATTCCGCTCTTTTAACCATCGTTCAATAATTTCTCGTGAACCTGAGCCATTTTCACGAATAATTAGATTATACTTAAATAATTCACTAATATCATGGACTATTGACAATGGAAAATCAATTGAACCAACACATATATATTCATCTTGACAAAATTTTCGATAATCATACTCTAATTTATTAAAGTATCCTTCAACTAAAGCAAAATCAAGTTGTCCTTCATTGATCATCTTTAATAACTCACTTGTATTTGCAACCTGCATCTTAATCATTGTGTTTTGATTTTCATTTAACAATTGATCAATCACTTTAGGCATCACATATTCCCCTACTGTAAGTGTTGCTCCAAAAACCAGCTCTTGTTTCAATGACAAATTATTTAATTTATTTTTCAAAAAAATATCATCATGCTTTAATGTTGTAGCTACATCAAGCAAAATTTTTCCTGCTTTAGTTAATTGCATCTTTTTACCAATATACATAAATAACTTAACATCATAATATTCCTCTAAATAACGAATATGACCCGAAACAGCTGGCTGAGTAATATTTAAATACTGACTTGCTTTAGTAAAATTCATATATTTGCATACCGCCAAAAAAGTATCGATCCGAAAATCTAACATTAAATCACCTCATTATAACTATAACATATTATTATCGTTATATAAATATATATAATTTTTATTTATTGTTTGATTTATGTATAATAACTTCGACAAAGGGGGATTAGAAATGTCAAAAATAAAAAATAATGCTTTAGGAGTTATTCTATGTCTAGCTATTGCAATGCCAGCATACTATCTCGGTAAACAACTGCCATTGATTGGCGGTCCCGTATTTGCCATTTTAATGGGAATGATCATTACATTCTTAGTTAAAGATAAAAGCAAAGTTCAAAGTGGGATCACATATACTTCTAAAAAAATCTTACAATACGCCGTTATATTATTAGGATTTGGTATGAATTTAAGCGATATTGTAAAAACAGGAAGTTCATCTTTACCAATAATTATCTCAACGATTGCAACTTCTCTAGTCGTAGCCTATGTACTATGCAAAGTATTAAAAATGCCATCAAAGATTTCAACACTGATCGGGGTTGGTTCATCAATTTGTGGTGGTTCTGCAATCGCTGCAACCGCACCAGTTATCGAAGCTGACGATGAAGAAATCGCTCAAGCTATATCAGTAATCTTTTTATTCAATATTCTTGCCGCCTTAATTTTCCCAACTTTGGGCGGTATGCTAGGATTATCAAATGATGGTTTTGGACTTTTTGCTGGAAGTGCAGTCAATGATACATCCTCTGTTACCGCCACTGCAACTGCATGGGATGGTATTCATGGAAGTAATACCCTAGATCAAGCAACGATTGTTAAATTAACAAGAACACTAGCAATTATTCCAATTACCTTAGTATTAGCTTTTAAACGTACTCGCGATGCTGAAAAAAGTGAAAGTACTTTTAATCTCAAGAAAATTTTTCCTTTCTTTATCTTATTCTTTATCCTAGCTTCTGTTATTACAACAGTCTTCAACCTGCCTGGTAATATTACCGCACCAATTAAAGATCTTAGCAAATTTTTTATTGTTATGGCAATGGCAGCTATCGGATTAAATACAAATATTGTTAAACTTGTAAAAAGCGGTGCCAAACCAATTTTCATGGGATTTTGCTGTTGGGTGGCTATTACTGTGGTTTGTTTATCAATGCAAGCACTATTAGGTTTATTTTAAAATGACGAATATTCGTCATTTTTTATTTTTAAAACGCCAAGTTATTTACCCTTATCCATCTAGACAAGCAATATATGCGATTAATTTCAAACGCTCTGGATCAATTACTTCATTTCCATATGCTTCATAAAATAAATCACCATATTTATCATTACCTAGATTATAAGCAAGTGACCATCTTCCCCAAAACAAATCATAATGGCGATCACCTACTCCCGCACGTCCCATATCCAAAAAACCGCAAAAACGATAATCTTGGTCTAAAAAAATATTTGGCAAACAATAATCACCATGAATAACTGTATCTTCAACTAAAATATCCTTTTTAGCATTAATATAACTAAACACCTCGTCAAGTTCTAAGCAGCCAATACCTTGTGTCATTTGCTCATCTAAGTTGGCTTGTTGATAATTTAAAAATACACGTTTTAATATTTCTTCATTATGATTTATAGATATAGCTTCAGTAAATTTTGTATCATGGAACTTTCTTAACAGCTTTCCCAAAGTTACTGCTAATATCTCTGGATTAGAAATTAGTTTTGGGGCACAGCTGCACATACCTGACATTCTCTTAGTTAATAAATAATCTCGCTCACTACTGCTATATTCTAGCGCCGCTTGACTGTAATTATACTTACTAAAATATATTAATGCCCGATACTCTGCCTCTAATTCATGTTTTTTTCCAATTTTTAAATAATAATCTTGATAGCAGTAGGTTTTGGCACCAGATCTCCCACTTGTATCTAAAAATAGTTCGGGAGATTTTCTAAATAACTCTAGCAAACTCTTAATATCCATATAAAGATCACCTGCCTCTTTTAAAAATCATCTTTTTTTATTATTATATCAAGGTTATTAATTGTTTCAATTAATAAAAATAGAGTAACGTCATTAGTTGAATCCCTCTACTCATAACGTTAACTCTAAAATCTATTATTACGCTTTTATTTACTTTTAATGTCATCAATGATGATTCCATCTTCAATTGTAATGATGCGGTCTGCCTGATAATTCACTAATAAAAGCAGTTTTTTTATTTTTAATATCAAGCAATTCTAAAACCTCATCAATATTGTATTCCTTTGTCAAAGGTGAAATTCAAGAACAATTAGTACTTTATTCACAACTTATTCACATTTCTTAATAAAGCTATAACCTTTTTTATAATAATCATTTTTCTTATAAAATTCATGTGCTCGACGACGTTCAAGTCCGCTATTGACTGTGATGGCACTTACCTGTTTGCTCAGGGCGTATTGTTCACTATATGCAATTAAAGAACTTCCAATTTTTTGCCCTTGATATCTATGTTCTACTGCCAACGCAATAATTCTCATAATTTTCCCTTCAATTTCTAACCCCCAACCTAACATCAATCCAATTATCCCTACTACTCTGTAATCGATAATTGCAACATAAATTTGATAGTTTGTATCTTGAAGCATTTGATCAAGTCGCCAACAAAATTTATTAAATTCCAAGTTTTGGTATCCTAATTCATATTTAACTAATTGATACACGTCCTGATAATCAACTTCCTCTATTTTACGTATTAACATTTAATAATCTCCCTTCTTCCTACAGTTTAAACCCCCTTAAAATTTTAAGCAAACAAAAAGGCCACATGTTATTTACAATGTGACTTTTCTAACCATCGGTATGCCTCAATGATCCAACAATGAGGAAATAATAATAGATCGTGGTCAAACTGATATTTTATATACTGATAACAAGCTGCTTCTAAAGAATCATTTAATGCCATTTCAATATTCTTTTTAAACGGTGGTTCCCCAGGCTGATCCCAAGCTAGTTTATCAGCAATAAAAATAATCATATCTAATTTACTAGGATTAGATCTTAGTGTTGTATGTGATTCGATTGCCTTTAAAATTGATAAATTCCTAATTTGAAAATACTCATAAGCTATTAAAGCAGATATTTTTTGATGCAATAAAAATGGATATATCTTTTCTGCACTATCTAATTGCCATTGTAATTCATTAGCAATTTTCATCATATCTTGGGGAGTAATAACAGCACTAATATCATGTAATAAAGCTGCTACAATACAAGCTCTAATATCTTCTTGATATTGCAAAGCTAATTTTTCTGCTGCCATAGCCACTCCAAGAACATGCTGATATGTTCTTTCTTTATTATTAAGCAAATAAAAATCTTTTATTTGTTCTTCAATAGTTTGATTCCTTAGTGGAGTTTGAATGTAATTTAAATCCATCATAGTTACCTTTCCATTTAATAGCCAATATTAATTAACAAGTTATATCTTCTAAAACTGTTTTTAATTGCCTTACTCCATTTGATTGAGACGTTATAATAGCTTGTAAAATTGTTTTTAATTCAGAACAAATTGGATATTCCAAAGTTGTTTTCGCCATTGCAATAGCACCTTCATGATGTGGAATCATTTCATTAATAAAATTTACATCAATGTCATTACTGCATGATGGCTCAGCCATTTTTGTGAACATAGTTCCTACGATAATATCAAGCCTATTTTGATAATCATACAACTGTTCTTGAGAATTTGTCTGATTTTGACAATCACATAAAATTCTCCGCATATTCTCAATACTTCTTGTTTGTTCTTTTATAATGTTAAAAGCAATATTTTGTAAAGCTTCATTCTTAGTGTATTTTAATAAATTACATGACATTAAAATTGCCGCACGATGATGCGGGATCATTTGAACCATAAAATTATAAGATATGCTGCACGACAATTCAACACTAGTCATTTTATTAATCATTTGATTTAAAATACAGTGATACTCATCTAAATAGGATTGAAGTTTTTGTTCATAACAATACAAATTTTCCATCTGCTCATCTCCTATTTATTTATATGCATCATGAGCATCAAATGTTCCTTTTATATAAAATAAAAAAGCTCCAAACCATTGGTTTAGAGCCATTTTTAATCAATGGCGTCCACGAAGGGATTCGAACCCCTGACCGCACGCTTAGAAGGCGTGTGCTCTATCCAGCTGAGCTACGTAGACCTCTCTCTCTTGACTGCTCATATATAATAGCATATCTAAAAGAGATGTGCAAGCATTTTTTAACAAAATATTTGTTTAAATTTAACTTCTATTTTTCCCTGGTCAACTAGAATAATACAATAAGATTTTCCACTCCCACGACGAGGCAAAGTGGTTGAACCAGGATTAATTAAATAAAAACCCGTCACCTCATCACATTGAGGAACATGGGTATGTCCTGATAATAATACATCACAACCATGTCTCAGCAAATCATCTACCATCGCTTCTTCACGTTTATAATATCCATAACGATGCCCATGAGTAACTAAAAATCTTACTCCTTCAACTTCAAAAACAACTTCATCATCAAAAGGAGCCATCCAATCGTTGTTTCCACGAACACATATCCAGCCTTTTAACTGCTCTTCACGTGCTTCACTATCACCACAATGAACATAGTAATCGCCATCAGGTTCTAAACGTTGTACTTCATCGATCATCTTATGATAACCATGGCTATCGGACATTACTACTACTTTCTTCATATTTATCACCTGACATTATTATACACAATTAAGGTTCAAAGTTAAATTACATTTTAATTCGGTTGTCTACTTCACCATTTACATCTTGAACTGGGTCTATCTCTTGATTATCTACAAATAATGAAACTTTTTTAACATTTTCTAAATGACTAGCTGATTTAACGATTCGATTATACAAAGTATTATCAATCGATTCATTATCATTTAAAATATTAGCAGCTAAATGAATTGATAGTGTTCCATCTTGTAACGAACATTGATCAACTAATGATAATGGTTTATCATAATCCATTTCATTTAACATGATTGATACTTTTGTATCAATATCATTTTCATTTGTTTCAATTCGTTTAGTTACAGGAACATAATATTCTTTGTTATTGATAGTCTCTGTATTATAAACAACAACTGGTGTTGTTTTATAAATATAATTAGTGCTTGCTTCAAAATTATTGATACCCAACTGATTTGTAATACAGCTTGCTGGTACTGTACTATTCGGTAAAGTACTAATATCATTACCATCAATTTTTAAATTTACTTTTTCAATATCTCCGTTACAAAAAACATAAGAAAACATTTCAAAAATGTCAAGTGCTTCCTGATTACTGTTAACATACAAATTATCACTTAAATCAAAGGTTAATGATTTATCATTAATTGCCATGGCATTCACTTGCAGGTTCGAATCTAAGATAGGATGTAAACCTAAATACTCGTAATCATTAGATTTCATTACCTCAATCATATTACGATATTTTGTATCATCTTCAACTTCAGCACCAAAATCTACTTCAATTGGAACTAATGTGTTTTTATCGTCTCTAAATACAACTGTTTGATAATTTGCTGTCATCGTAGCAGTATTCTTTTTTTCATTCCTATTATTATCTTGTTTAATACAGAAAAAGCATACCATCAAACAAGCACAAATGATAATACCATTACGTAGTTTTCTTTTCATCCAATCACCTCAATATAATAATATGAAGTGATCCTCTTAAAAGACCAAATAAATATTATATATTTCTTATTTAATAAAAATACTTTCATCAAAAAAATTAGTCGGATTATAAAATCACGACTAACTATTTTATAATAATATGTTCAACAACCAAATCTGTATAATCAAAAAAACCTGTTGATGATTTTAAAAATTCATCAACTCTACCTGTTGTATAAATCTTAATAAATTTATTTTTATTAAGATTTAATAGATTATTTTTAATTAAAACATCTCGAACATTTTTACAAACAGCATCACTGCTGGAAATATATTCAATATCTGGTAAAATATCTTTTATTTGATTCTCTAAAATGGGATAGTGCGTACAACCTAAAATAATTGATTTAATCTTTCCTGCATAAGAATCCAAATACTCATGCAATACATCATAAATATCTTTTTTATCCATTCCAGCCTCCACTAAAGGAACTAACTTAGGTGTTGGCAACGTAAACACCTCAATTCCAGTCTGATAACAATCAATCGTATCTGGATACTTATGAGAATTAATCGTCGCTGCTGTTGCTATAACAAGAGTATTATCGACTCCGCGACTGATAAAATCTTCCACTGTTGCATCAATCACTCCAATGATCAAGACTTCCTTATAAACAGCTTGCAGTTCATTTAAGACCGTAGCACTAGTAGTATTACATGCCAAGACAATCAATTTGACATTTTCTTTAATAAAATACTCAACTATTTCACTTGCATAACTAAATAGTTGTTCTCGTGTTTTTTCACCATAAGGGCAATGATAATTATCACCAATATAAATAATATTTTCATTAGGCAGCAGGGTCCTGATAGAATTCAAGACCGTTAGACCGCCTACACCGGAATCAAATACCCCAATCGCTCTTTCCATAGTTACTCCTCGTTTGCGTTATATTCTTCTAAAGCTAAATTTTGAACATGTAATTTAGAAGCAATTTCTTTACCTACATACCTAAATGTTGTAGAGCTATATTCATGATTTGTCACATCAACTTTATCACTTGGATACCGCAGTATAAAACCATATTCATGGCAATGATTGATCAACCACTTATATATGTCAGTTTGATCAAAATCAGCAATACTTATTTCCCTTTTTTGAAGATTTATAGTGGTCCCAAGCTGATATTCGTTATAGCCCGGTAAGATCCCGCTACTACCTAAAGATGCCACATCATAGCTGATATAAGCCGCTGTTAAAACCATATCATTATATCCCTCATCATTAAGTGCCCGATACATCTCCATTAAACTATTATTTGCATCTTCTTGAAGATACATAGAATATTTGACTCGAGGTATTCCTCGTATCTCAACCTGATTTTTCGGTTCATAACCACCTATATATGTCTCGTTATTGACAACCAAAGCTAAATCACTTGGGTTATAAATTCGTTTGGCATTAGGCTGCAAATCATGATTAAAGAGCGATGCTAATGAACCCTTAGTAAAATTATTACTCAGCAATTTAACATTATCATATAATTTTTTACCTTCTAAACCATCAAACTCTTTCATAATTGATAAATAAGTATTAGTATCTGCAATGTATGTATAATCACCCTCATCATAAAGTGACCGTAACAATTGGTAATAATCAATATTATCGAAAGAAAAACCTTCTTGATTAATATAAGCATTGACTAAATCATTTTTTATTAGTGTATTGCATCTTGATAGTGCATTACTAGCAAAAGAAACTTCCAATTTACTTGCCAGCTGATTACCAACATTGATCAAATCACTATAGTTTGAATATTTATTTGTTCTATTTAACGCATTATAAAATTCATAATACTGTAATTTAAACTCCGGAAATTCTATATATTTAATAAACTGATCGACTGCAATCGCATTTTCCACTAAGTAATCTTGTTCTTCATCATCTAAATACATCTCTATTAAAGCGCGATTATCATTATTAATTCCATTAACCCGATAAAAGCGATCATACTTGCGGTTTATTGAAATAAAAGCAATCGTAAAACAAAGTGTTACAATTAAATATAAATGCCATCTTTTCAATTTCATAATATCACCTTGTTCCATTATATACCAACTAGTATTAAAAAACCATAATAAAAGGAACTAGATTATAGTTCTAATTCCTTAAATTTAATCAATTCAAAAACTGCTTGAATCCTTGAATCGACACCTAATTTTTGAATCACATTAGAAATATGATTACGAACTGTTTTTTCACTAATTCCTAACGTTTTAGCAATATCTCTCGTTGACTGATTCTTAATTAAAAGATTAAAAATTTCCTTTTCTCTAGGAGTCAGGATTATATTCATCTTTACGTTCACCTCATACTCTAATATATGAGAAAACTACTTTTCGGTGTCTGCTTTTAATACATTAAATAGATTTAATGCTACCTCATGTGGTAAAACACGTTCTAACTGTTCCAGTTGTGCTTCTTTTAGTTGTTTTACACTGCCAAACTCTTTAAGTAACATTTTTCTTCGCTTTGGTCCAATTCCTTCTACACTATCTAAAATAGATTGAAATAAAGATTTAGAACGAACATTTTTATGGAAACTGATTGCATAGCGATGAACTTCATCCTGCATTCTTGTCAGTAAGAAAAATAACTCACTTTTTCGATTTATTTCTACCACTTCACCACTACTATCTAACAAGACTGAAGTTGAATGTCTATCATCCTTTGCCAGACCACAGACCATAATATTAAGATTTAACGCATCAATGACTTCTTTTGCCACTTTAATTTGCCCTTTACCACCATCGACGATAATTAAATCCGGCTTTTCCAGCCCTTCCATTAAAACACGATAATAACGCCGATAAATTACCTCTTTCATACTGGCATAATCATCCGGTCCTTCAACTGTCTTGATCTTAAATTTACGATAATCTTTTTTTGATGGTGTTCCATCTTTAAAACAAACCATCCCTGCAACCGCATAAGCCCCCTGGATATTTGAGTTGTCAAATAATTCAATTCTTCGAGGCAATTGAATATTTAATATTTCTCCCAGCTGCTTGATTGCTCCAATTGTAGAAGCTTCATTTTTTTGAATCAATAAAAACTTCTTTTCTAGTTGTTCTTTAGCATTTTCATTTGCCATTGCTACTAAATTTGCTTTATTTCCTTTTTGGGGTTTGATAATTTTACAATTTACAATTTCTTTTAATAATTCAATATCTAGTTCTTGGGGCACCAGCAACTCTTTAGGCTCAGTATTTTCTTGATAAAACTGTACTAAAAATGAGATAATTTGTTCTTGATAGTCATCCTGTGCAGGAACTAGATTTAAATCACGAGCTAATAACTTTCCATTTCGCATAAAGAATAACTGTAAGCATAAATATCCTTTGTCACTATAATAACCTACAATATCACGATCAACTAAATCATTAAATTGCACATGTTGCTTACTTGTCACATGCTGAATATGAGTGATTAAATCACGACATTCTTTAGCCAATTCATAATTTTGTACCTCACTGGCACTCATCATTTTATTTTGTAAATCATTAATGATTTCTTTCGTATCCCCTTGAATAAACTTCGTAATACTTGATGTCATTTCCTTATAAACTTCATCACTGACCTCTTGAATACATGGTGCAACACATTGATTCAAGGAATAATATAAACATGGTTTTTTAGGAATATGATTACATTTTCTCAATGGATAGAGCCGATTTAACAATTTAAATGTTTCACGAGCCGCTGTACCATCAGGAAACGGACCAAAATGTTTATGTTTTTTATCTTGAGCATTGCGAACAATTTTTAAACGTGGATGCTTTTCTTTAGTCAATTGTATATATGGATAATATTTATTGTCCATAAAAGAGATATTGTATTTAGGACTATAGTCTTTGATTAAATTTATCTCTAATAATAATGCCTCTTTTTCTGAATCCGTAACAATATAATCAAAATCAACAATTTCTTGAACTAACTTTGTTGTTTTATAATTATGTGCTCCAACAAAATATGAAGAAACACGATTTTTTAATTTTTTCGCTTTACCAACATATATAACTGTATTATCTTTATCTTTCATTAAATAACAGCCTGGCTGTAACGGTAAAAGCGAAAGTTTATCTTTAATCATCTGACGATTCATTATTCAAAATATACAAGGGTTGCCCCAAGTCCTCCTTCATTAGGCCCACCATCCCGGTAGCTAACAACATTCTTGTTTTTATCTAACATTTTACGAACTCCATTTCGTAATACTCCGGTTCCCATTCCATGAATAATCCGAACCATTGTATAATTATTAACAATTGCATCATCTAAAAATTTGTCAACGATTGCCATTGCTTCTTCATAACGTTTACCTATAATATTCAACTCATAGCTTTGATTTGTTGTTTTTCGCAAAGATTTTAGATTTGATTTAACTTTTTTAGGCTTCACTTTCTTAGAAATAAAGCTAACTTCCTCGGGCTTTGCATTTAATTTTAATCCACTCATATTAATAGTTAAAATTCCCTTTTTATTAATTGAAAGAATTTCCCCCTGACGATTAGCTGATAATACTTTGACTACGTCACCAACTTGATATTCATGGACTTCTTCATTAATAACTTTTTTTGGTTCATGTTTTAATAAATCAAGATTTCTCTTAGCATCAATGACAACATGTTGTTTTAAAACAGCTTGTTGTTTTAAATCTTCTACCACTAAATCAATTTCCTGCTTCGATTCCTCAAGTAGTTTATTAGCTTCCGCTTTTGCCTTTTCCATCATTTCATCTTTATGTTTTTCAAAACTGCTAATTAAGCGTTCATATTTATTCATCTTAACTTCTGTTTCGTTTGTTAAAGCTTCTAAACGATCTTTTTCAATTTGAACCTGAGCTAGTTCATTTTGCAGTTTTTCTAATAATTTATCTGTATCTGTCAGACTTTCTTCTTTGATTTGATAAGCCATATCAACAATTTCTTGATTAAGACCTAATCGCGATGAAATTTCGATCGCATAAGAATTCCCAACACTGCCCTCAATCAAGCGATAAGTTGGCTGCATCAGTTCTTGATCAAATTCTACTGCTGCTACTAAAATATAATCTTCATTTTTAGCAAATTCTTTTAAGCCTGAATAATGGGTTGAAGCTACAATCAAGGGATTGATTTGATGTAAATATCTTAAGATTGCTTCAGCAATACTTTGTCCTTCACGCGGATCTGTTCCAGAACCAATTTCATCTAGTAAAACTAATGATTTTTCAGTTACTTCATTTGTTATTTCAACTAATCTTTTCATATGGCTAGAAAAAGTTGACAATGATTGTTCAATTGATTGTTCATCACCGAGATCAACACAAATTTGATCAAACATTGGAACCGTTGCTTTAGTACAAGGCAAAGCCATAGCACACAGTGCCATCACACTTAATAACCCAGCCGTTTTTAAAACAACTGTTTTCCCTCCTGTATTCGATCCACTAATCAATAACATTCTCTTTGGTGCATTTAACACTATATCATTAGCTACAACATCATGTGGCTCAATTAAAGGATGTCTCGCTCTAATCAAGCTAAAATGCTGGTAGTCTTCAGCCACTTCTGGAACTATTCCATCTATTTTGACTCCATAAGCAGCCTTTGCGAAAATAACATCAATATCAATCATTAGTTCTTGGTCTTCATGTAGAACATCATAATGGTCTTTTACATTATTCGAAAGTACGGTTAAGATTCGATTTACTTCACGTCGTTCATCATCTTTAGCATGAACTAGCTGATTATTCATTTGAACAATTATATCAGGTTCAATAAACATTGTTTGTCCGCTTGATGAAACTGCATGGACAATTCCTTTAATTAAATTTTTATTGCCGGCTTTGACAGGCAAAACCAGATGATTATTTCTTGAAGAAATAGCTTCTTGACTTAAATAATCTTTATTAGCAACTTTTACTTGATCAATTTTTGTTCTAATATTAGATTCAATTGATAAAATTTGGCGTCTAATTCGTCTTAATTCCGAACTAGCACCATCTAAAACATTTCCACTACTATCAATACAGCGATTAATATCAGCTAATAATTGTTTAGGTAAAACTAGCGCATTGCATAATTGCAACAGCTCATTGTCTACCAATTCTTTTTCGCTCAAATAGCTTTGTACTTCTTTGACATTATTCAACAAATAAACAATTTGGACAAAATCTTCACCGAATAAAGTACCATCTTTTGTTGTTTTTAATAATAACGGTTCAATATCAATAAAATGACCGATTGGCATTTTCCCGTATTTAAAAATCAGTTTCATTGCTTGATCTAAATATTTTTGTTCCAGCTTCAAATCATCAGTATCTTTTAACGGCATTAACTCAGCTATCCTTGTTTTCCCTAATGAACTAACACAATAAGTACTGATTTTATTTTTAATTTGATTAAATTCTAATGTATCATATATATTTTTCATTCTATTCACTCACTATTATCTTATTTAAAATTTTTGTTTGATCAAATTTAGCTGAATCTAATTTTGATAATACATCAACAACCTCATTATATTGATCTTGATTTAACGAAATAGGCTCATTAACCCGATCGATTTCATCATAATATTTTATTAACGCTGATTCAAGGTCTTCCTGATTAATTAAACCATGTTTATAAGCACTGTTCAATGAAGCAGCAAGCGCAGCAACGTTTCGGGCATCAAAACTATCATAATTTATCCCATCATTAATAATATTAGTAAAAACATCAAACCCGTCTGATAATGCTTTCATTTCTTCAGTAACTGAAGGTACAAGCTCTAAAATTTTGCTTGCTACAACTGTTTTCTCAACATTCTCTTTTCCTCCTGGAATAATTGGTGTAATTACAAAAATTAAAGCTAAATAAATAATGATCGTTCCTTCAATTAAGCTAACTAACGCTCCTAAAAGATGATCAAGATGCTCAAAAATACTAATTGTATAGATTATATTTTTTAATATTGGTTTAATAAATTTACCAATAATTAATAAAATAACTTTTAAAGCAATAAATAAAATAATAAATATAATAAATCGATTTATTGTCTTACCAACAATTTCCCCAATCCCTTCAACTTTATATATTTGATATATTGCTGAAAGCGGTGAAGAAGCATATAGTGCTGCAAGCAACGATACTACTGTTGCCATCAAATCATATACTCGATATACAAAACCTTTAAAATAGCCAAAAATCAACATTAGCAATAGAATAAAAACAATAACTGTGTCGATTGCCATGGAATTTAGTGCAAAATTCATTAAAACACCTCAATTTCTTTTAATATACATTGTATCAAAACAAATTTGTACTGTCAAAAAGATTAGAAATATGATATACTAATTTAGTAGGACTAGGAGGACAAGTAATGAACATGAATGTAGTTAGAAATAATAGTTCAAAAAGAATCAACATTATTAATATGCATGCTTACGATAAACTTGTAGCTTTTAGCGACTCTAGTATGGCCGACAGTAGCAGTGCCTTAAACGACGCTAGTAAATATACTAATATTAGTCATATTGGATGTGACGAGACTGGATCTGGAGATTTCTTTGGACCATTATGCGTTGTTGCCTGTTATGTAGATGAGCGCGATTTTGACTGGTTAGTCAGTATCGGTGTTCGCGACCCTAAAGACATGGACAACAAAGAACTTGTTCGGGTTGCTAAAGAGATTAAAGATCGTCTTATATATAGCTTATTAATCCTTGATAACTCTCATTATAATGCAATGGCCAAAGCTGGAAATAACCTAGCTAATATTAAGGCAAAACTTTATAACCAAGCTGTTACTAATGTAATGCAAAAAGTAAGTATGCCAATTAAAAACAAACTAGTCAATCAGTTTGTTTCTCCCAAAACGTATTATAACTATTTAAAAAGTGAAGTGATCGTTGTTAAAGATCTAACCTTTGTCCAAAAAGGCGAAGAAAAATATTTAGCAATTATATGTTCAATGATTTTATCAAAATATGCATATTTACAATATTTTAGTAACATGTCACGAAGTCTTAAAATGAAGTTACCGCGCGGGAATAGTAATAGCGTTGATGCCATTGCTATTGAAGTAGCTAACAAATATGGCGCTAAGATGCTTAATAAAGTTACCAAAACAAACATGACTAACTTTAAACGCATTAAAGATTTGATCTAGGATAACATGGTTATCCTTTTTTATTATTCATTTTTTTAAAATAAATATACAAAAAGGTTGTCAAAACGACAACCTTATTTAACTTCAATCACAAAAGGCTCAACTTTAGTATATTTTACACCTGCTGCATCTAACATCCTTTTAGCCGCACGATCGCTGTCAGTCCCTTTATATTTATCATCTTCATAAACAATTTCACTAATACCACTTTGAATAATCGCCTTTACACACTCGTGACAAGGAAATAATGAAACATAAATACGACAACCTTTTAATTGTCCTGTACTATTTAAAATTGCATTTAATTCAGCATGAACGACATAAGGATATTTAGTCTCATACAAATCACCTTCACGCACTTCCCATGGAAATTCATTATCTTCACATCCCCATGGTAAACCATTATACCCCACCCCAACAATTTTATTTGCTTCATTTACAATACAAGCACCTACTTGGGTATTTGGATCCTTTGAACGAAAAGCTGATAATTTAGCAATTCCCATAAAATATTGGGTCCAATTAATTACTTTACTCATCTTTCAATTCCTCCTGTAACTCATCTAATTTAGCTTGGAAATAATCAGGTAATGGGCTTTCAAATTCCATATATTTTTGTGTGGTTGGATGAATAAAACCAAGTTTTTTTGCATGTAAAAACTGTCCGTGACTAAAATCATCCTTACGATACCCATATTTAGGATCTCCATAAACCGGATAGCCAATATAACTCATATGTACTCTAATTTGATGTGTCCTCCCTGTTTCTAATCGACACTCAATCAAACTCATAGCATTATAGCGCTTTAATACTGTAAAATTAGTAACTGCTTCTTTACTGTTTGTCCGTGTCACTGCCATACTTTGACGATCTTTAGGATTACGCCCAATTGGAGCATCGACTTTCCCATGTTCATGAGGAATAAGTCCATGCACTAATGCTACATATCGACGAACAACAGTATGATCCTTTAATTGTTTTGATAGTAAACGATGTGCATTATCATTTTTAGCGACCATCAAGAGACCACTTGTTTCCTTATCAATTCGATGAACGATTCCCGGCCGGTTAACACCATTGATTCCTGAAAGATCTTTACAATGAAATAATAATGCATTTACCAATGTTCCGTGCATTATTCCAGCCGATGGATGAACGATCATTCCTGTTGGCTTATCAACTACAATTACATCCTCATCTTCATAAACAATTTTTAAAGAAATATCTTCCGGTTCGATATCCAAATCCACATTATCTAAAATTGTGATTTCAATTTCATCATTTAATTTTGTTTTATAACTTGCTTTTTCCTTTTTTTGATTAACCAGCACTAATCCCTGATTGATCATATCTTGGATCTGCGTCCGTGATAACTCCTGTAACTGCATCGCAATAACTTTATCAAGCCGTAAATTATTATCCTCTTCAATTATTAAATTAATTTTTTCCATGAATGTACTCCTCAAAAACAATCTCAACAATTATCAATGCTACTCCAATCACAACTGCCATATCTGCAATATTAAAAATTGGGAAATTATAATTGAAAATAATTACATCGATAAAATCTCGGACATATCCTAAAAAGATTCGATCAACTAAGTTTCCAATCATTCCTCCAAAAGTCAACACTAGACCAAAACGTGTCAACACTTCCTCACTTTTTGTCTTTCTAAAAAATACGATCATCACAACTGCTGCAATAATAGCAACAACAATAAATAACCCTAATTTACCAGCAAACATCCCCCAGGCAACTCCAGTGTTATGAGCATAGGTAAAATAAAAGAAATTATTTATGATTTCATGAGACTGTCCTAATAACATTGATGATGATACTAAATGTTTTGTAAACAAGTCACCACCAACTACTAATATCAATGTAACTAAATATAATATTTTATTTTTTTTTGTTAAATTCATTATTTTTATCACCCACCGACATTATACAATAATCTAAAACTAACCACAAGAAAAAGCACCACTGCTCATTTAGTAAAAAATTAATAAACTTCTCAGCTTAAAATTACTGTTTCATTGATGATAGCAGTTTTAGCAATATTAACGACTTTGATTAAGTTTTTAAAACGTGTATTCCTGAAACTTAATAGGCCACTTACTACTCTTGATAATGATTAATGTGATTGGTGCCAAAGCTACTTGTAAATCTTCTTATATATATTTATCATTGACATTTCTTTTCATTATTAACATTTTAGTAATTTCTAAAGTTTGAATTATATTTTTAATAATGTTACTTGAGCTGTTTCAATTCTAAATTCAGGTTGCATCTTACTACAATTATCAATACTGGTTTCAATTACTTTTAGCACTTCAATGAAATAATTATTCATCTAGCTTTCTTTTACTATTTCTATTGGCGCAGTCAATTCAATATGATTACCTTCAGAATCAATTATTTCTACAACCCAATTAGTGCCTATTGGAGTTAATGGAAAACATAATTTATAAGAGCTGATTTTTGCTTTTAAAACTTCTTTATTAAGAAACTCAATACTAGGTAAACAATTACTGCCAAATATATGTTCTTCATTCATTTTTTTATAAGCAAATAAACCAAGACGGAAACCATTAATATCAAAAATACTATATATTTCATCTTTTTTTGTCACTCTTTGTTCAAAAAACTGTTCATAAAAACTAACTGCCCTATCCATATCATTGACACATAAATACATTGATTCAATCCTACAATTCACCATTTCATTTCTCCTCCCTTTAAAATAATGATCATTATTTTAAACTTTTACTGCTCCTAATCCCCTTGTTATATCACTCTAATTCTACCACTGTAAATACTAGATGTCACTTTATAAAAAAAGAACAAATTAAATTTGTCCTTTACAATAAAATATAAATGATGACTGCCAAAAAATGAAAAGCAGAGCCAATCATTACAAATATATGGAACAATTCGTGAAAACCAAATGTTTTAAACCAATTTGGCTTCTTCACAATATAGACGATTGCCCCAATTGTATAACTAATGCCACCACAGGCAATTAATCCCAAGCAACCAAGCGGAACCTTACTAAATGCGGGTAAATCAAAAATCAGTGCCCATCCCATTAATAAATAAAAAATAGTAGAAATAAATCTCGGTGCATTCATCCAAAATAATTTAATGATAATACCAACACAAGCAATTGCCCATATTACTGCCAAAAAATAAATACTATGCGGATACTCTAAATATGACAAACAAATAGGAGTATACGTACCAGCAATCAGTACATAAATCATCGAATGATCTAGTTTTCGTAAAATCAGCTTAATTTTATTATCTTCATTCGCGTTATAATAGTGATAAAGACAACTGGCACTATACAAGGCAATTGACGATAGTCCAAAAACAATAATTCCAATTATAGTTAAGTGATCTGACCCTTCAATAATAGCAATAATCATCATCATAACTAGTGTTGCCAATGATAAAACAGCACCAATAAAATGCGTTTCACTACTAACTGGATCCATCGCTTTTTTAAAAAATCTCATATCTCAACCTCCTTAAGTAGTTTTAATAACTATATTATGTATTTATGATATCATTATTATAAGATATGTCAACCATATCTTGAAACATTAACTCAAATATTATAAAATATCCATGAGGTGATTTTATGAATCAATTAGAATTATCAGAAATAATTGATAAAGTTGTAAATAAAAGCGATTTAACCACAAAAGATATTCCATCATTAGATCTATATATGGATCAGATTATGACTTTGTTTGATGACCATCTTCAAGACAATAAACGCTTTGTTGATGATAAATTACTTACCAAAACAATGATCAACAATTATTCTAAAGCCGGAGTAATTAAACCAGTAAAAGGAAAGAAATATACAAAAGAGCAAATCGTTGGAATGCTTCTTGTTTATAACTTGAAAAACACGATTACTATTCAAGAGATAAAACAAGTTTTGGCTCCTGTTTATGCTAATGATGAATCGTTAGAAAATATTTATGATCAATTTATTGAAATAAAAAAGTTTCAAAGCGATCAATTAAAACCATTAGTATTGAAAACAGTTGAAAATTTTAATTTAGATATTGATAATGATAACCAAAGGTTGATTAGCATCATGGCTTTATCATCATTGTCTAATCAATTAACAAATATCGTTCAAGGAATCATTGATAACTATTATATTGAAAGTGAGTAACAAGGGGTTTTAGTTGACTAGACCTCTTGTTTTTCTTATAATTAACGTAATTTATTTAAGGAGAGACTACACATGAAAATTATTGATTTATTACACCGGCGACCAACTTTGTCGTTTGAAATCTTTCCCCCTAAAAATCACGATGGGGATATAAGCTCAATCTATCAAACAATTGATGAATTAGCAAAACTTAAACCTGACTTTATTTCAGTTACATATGGGGCTGGGGGGTCAACAACTGAAAACACGGTAGAAATTGCATCTAAAATCAAAAACGAATATAGTATTGAAGCAGTTGCACATTTAAGTTGTATTGATGCGACACCAGAACAGTTAATTCGCGTTCTAGATTCATTAAAAGCTAACAATATTGAAAATGTCTTAGCTTTACGTGGAGATTATCCAAGAGGATACGATCCGATGAAGGCTCCGCACTATTATAAATATGCTAGTGAATTAAATGATTTTATTAGTAAAAATTATCCTGATACTTTTTGTTTAAGTGGTGCATGTTATCCCGAGGTACACCAAGAAGCAGCGTCATTGGAAGAAGATTTAATCGCTTTAAAGAAAAAGGTTGATGCTGGAGCAGAATATTTAATTACACAAATTTTCTTTGATAACAACTATTATTATCGTTTGGTTAGAGAAGCTCGAATTAGAGGAATCAATGTTCCGATTATTGCAGGAATAATGCCTGCAACAAATTCAAAGTCGTTATTAAATATTGCTAAATTAAGTGGTTGTAATATTCCTTATAATTTATCAGCCTCAATTGAGCGTTTCAAAAGCAATCCTCAAGCAATGAAAGAAGTTGGGATGAACTATGCGACAAATCAAATTATTGATTTGATCACTAATGGAGTAGATGGAATTCATCTTTATACAATGAATAAACCGGAGACTGTACATGAAATTTTAAAACGAACTAGTAATATTTTAGCTGAGTTTAAAAATGATTAAAGAAAATGCTTTAAAATATTTGGGCTATTTAGATAATCAAGTAGATTCTAATACTGAAATTCTTTTAAATGAATGTCTTAAAGAATTAGAACAAGTAACACCCAAATTCATGTATCAAATATACACCTTAACTCATCATCCCTTAACTATAAAAGAATTAAACTTAACGATTAACTATCCCGATTTAATTGATTTATTTGACAGTTGCGATAGAATCGTTATAATTGCCTGTACTTTGGGGTTACAGCTAGATCAACAGTTACGTTATTATTCAAAAATAAATTTAACGAAAATGACTGTGATGGATGCCTTAGCTAGTAGTTATATTGAAATTAAATGTGATGAATATGAAGCAAAGCAAAATTTTGGTAAACGGACCTTCCGTTTTTGTCCGGGATATGGTAATGTTCCACTCGAATTAAACAAAAATCTTGCTAACGCATTAAATTGCAGCAAACATATTGGTTTGACTGTTCAAGAAAGTAATCTGCTGCTACCGCAAAAATCAATGATCGGACTAATTGGTCTTGGAGATGAAAAATTGACTAAACATTGCTTTTCATGTGTTAATAAAGAAAATTGTATGTATCGGAAAAGAGGACAAAGATGTTACAAGAAAGATTAAAAAATGATATTTTGGTTTTTGATGGTGCGATGGGGACGCAACTTCAAGATGCTGGACTTAAAGCTGGTGATATTCCAGAATGTTTAAATATTACTGACCCCAAACTAATTCAAACAATTCACTTAAATTATTTAAATGCTGGTGCTGATTTTATTACGACTAATACTTTTGGGGCAAATCCTCTAAAAATGGCAGAGGCTCCATATTCTTATGAAGAAATAATCAATGCTGCAATTGATAATGCGACTATTGCTCGTAAGACAGCTGACCGTCAAAACGATAGTTATATTGTTTTAGATATTGGTCCCATTGGTCAGCTTCTTGAACCAATGGGTACTCTAACTTTTGATGAGGCATATGAAATTATTAAAAAACAAGTTATTATCGCTAAAGATAAAGTTGATGCTGTATTATTAGAAACAATGACTGATATTTATGAAGTAAAAGCTGGAATTTTAGCTGTTAAAGAAAATAGTGATCTTCCTGTATTTGTTACCATGACATATGAAAATAATCTGCGAACACTTTCCGGCTGTGATCCTTTAACTATGGTCAATGTCTTAGAAGGGTTAAATGTTGATGTTTTAGGCGTAAATTGTTCATTAGGACCAATTGAATTAACCCCCATCATTGACCAAATCTTAGCCGCAGCTACAATCCCTGTACTGCTCCAGCCAAATGCTGGCCTTCCTTGCCTTGTTGAAGGTAAAACCTGTTACAATATGGATAAAGAAACGTTTGTTCAAGAAAGCTTAAAACACGTAAAAAATGGGGTAGCAATTATCGGTGGATGTTGTGGTACAACACCCGACTTTATCGCTTCACTAAAAAATAATTTACCTGTTCGTAAGAAAATTACCCCAAAACGAGCCACTCGGGTTTCTAGCGGAACGAAAACTGTTGAATTTGGGCATCATGTTGTAGTTTGTGGGGAACGACTAAACCCTACCGGTAAAAAGAAATTAAAATTAGCATTAAAAGAAGAACGATATGATGAATTAGTTGTAGAAGCAATCAAACAAGATCAAGCTGGAGCCCATGTTCTTGACGTTAATGTTGGTCTTCCCGGTATTAATGAAGTTGCGACTATGAAACATGTGATCAAGTTACTTCAAGAGGTAATTTCTTTACCACTACAAATTGATAGTTCTGTTCCTGGAGCAATTGAACAAGCTTGCCGTTATTATAATGGTAAACCCTTGATTAATTCTGTAAATGGTAAAGATGAAACGATGGATGCAATTTTCCCAATCGTAAAAAAATACGGCGGGGTTGTCATTGGATTGACGTTAGATGAAAATGGTATTCCTCCTCTTGCTAAAGACCGCTATAAGATTGCTAAAAAAATAATAAATAAGGCAGCTTCTTATGGTATTACCAAAGAAAATATTATTATTGATTGTTTAGTTTTAACTGTTTCTGCTCAGCAAAAAGAAGTTATGGAAACGGTCAAAGCAGTTGCAATGGTCAAAGAATTAGGTGTTCATACTGTTTTAGGAGTAAGTAATGTCTCTTTTGGACTGCCAAATCGTCCTTTATTAAACAAAACTTTCTTAGCTATGGCTATGTCAGCTGGTCTAGATCTCCCAATCATTAATCCAATGGATCAAGAATTAATGGCTACAATCGATGCTTTTAACGTATTATACAACTATGATCATGATGCTGCAGTATATATTGAACGTCGTGCCAATCAAGAAACCATAACAAAAAAGGACACTTCAACATTTACTTTAAATGATATTGTTCTTCATGGTTTAAAAGATGAAGTTACTAATGCTACAAAAGAATTATTGAAAACAACACCTGGTTTAGAAATAATTAATAATATTCTCATTCCTGCTTTAGATACCGTTGGTAAACAGTATGAAAAAAATATAATCTTTTTACCTCAATTGATTCAATCTGCTGAAACATCAAAAATTGCTTTCGGGATAATTAAAGATACTTTTAAAGATACTGCTGCTACAAAAGGACCAATCATTATGGCAACAGTTCATGGAGATATTCATGATATTGGAAAAAATATTGTTAAAGTAGTATTGGAGAGCTATGGCTATAAGGTAATCGATTTAGGTAAAGATGTTCCACCAGAAACTGTTGTTGAAGCTTTCCATAAGCATCATCCTAAGGCAATCGGTTTAAGTGCATTAATGACTACCACCGTAGTTTCAATGGCAAAAACTATCGAACTATTAAAACAAATCGATAATATATGCCCTATTTTTGTAGGTGGTGCTGTTCTTACTGCTGATTATGCTAAAGAAATTAATGCTGATTATTATTCTAAAGATGCTATGGAAGCAGTAGAACTACTTAATAAGATAATAAAATAATCCATCTTAAGATGGATTATTTTTTCGTCTATCAAAAAATTTTACAAGTTCACAAATCACAGTAGTTGATAAACAAAGTCCTACACAAATTCCCCATTGAACAATGTTTAATGGTTGCAATTTAAAAATCGCACTTAATTCAGGAATTGCTAAAATAATCACTTGTAACAATAACCCTGCTGCTAATGCTCCCCATAAATAAGGATTATTAAATAGTGTTCGATTTAAAATCGAAGCACTACTTTTAACATTAAAAGAATGCACTAACTGACAACCACATAAAGTAATAAAAGCCATTGTCATCCCAACTGTATGATCTTGGTTATTGCCTATTGCATAAGCAATCAACGTTAGCGTTCCGATCATTAATCCTTGCCAAGCAATAGTAAAACCTAAACCATGCGAGAAAAATCCTTCATCTTTTTGGCGTGGTTTACGATGCATTACTGTTGGTTCAGTCGGTTCCATTCCTAATGCAAATGCTGGTAAACTATCAGTAATTAGATTCACCCATAACAAATGGATCGGTAACAATGGCACCCCAAAATTATGTGGTGTTAACAATGAGATCAACGAAGCTCCAAAAATTGTCAATACTTCACCTATATTACTTGATAATAAGAATTGAACATCTTTTTTGATATTATCAAAAATACCGCGACCTTCACGAATTGATGTAATAATTGTCGCAAAATTATCATCTGTCAAAATCATGCTTGCAGCACCTTTTGCAACATCAGTTCCAGTTATTCCCATCGCGCAACCAATATCCGCTGCTTTCAAAGCTGGTGAATCATTAACTCCATCACCGGTCATAGCTACTACTTTACCTTTGGATTTCCAAGCATTAACAATTCGTACTTTATGTTCTGGTGCAACTCGTGCATAAACAGAATACTCTTCAATATGCTCAGCTAGTTCTTGATCTGACATTTTTGCCAACTCACTTCCCATGATTGCTTTTTGACCAGATTCTAAAATTCCAAGACTTCGAGCAATTGCACTTGCGGTAATAACATGGTCACCGGTAATCATAATCGTTCTGACCCCAGCTGATTTAGCTTCTGCCACTGCCTGTTTAGCTTCTTCACGTGGGGGATCAATCATTCCAACCATCCCAATAAAAGTTAAATTATTTTCAATCATTTCACTGGTGAATTCTTGTGGTTCTTCATCCCAATATCTAATTCCTAAAGCTAAAACCCTCAGTGCTTCATTTGACATTGTTTCATTTACTACGCTAACCTCATCAATGTCTAAATTATTGCATCGCGCAAAAATAACATCAGGTCCCCCTTTAGTAATCGAAATAATCTTATCTTCATGTTTAACAAAAACTGTCATCATTTTACGCTCAGAATCAAAGGCCAGCTCATTAAATCGAGGATATAATTCGGCTAAACCATCTTTGGTAAATCCTTTTTCTAAACTAGCTTTAACAAGAGCAGTTTCCGTAGGATCACCAACTGCAACTTCCTTTCCTGCAACAGTAGAAATACTACCATCACTACACAAAGTAAAATAATTCAATAATTGATTAGTCTCTTCACTACAAGTTTCTAATAATTCAATTTTGCGATTATAAAGATATGTTTTTACAACTGTCATTTTATTTTGAGTCAAAGTCCCCGTCTTATCTGAGCATACTATTGAGGTACTACCTAATGTTTCAACTGCTGGTAAACTTTTAACAATTGCATTCTTTTTAACCATTCGCTGAACACTCAAGGCAAGAACTACAGTAACAACAGTTGCCAACCCTTCAGGAATTGCTGCAACTGCCAATGCAATTGATGTTTTAAAAGCCTCAAGAATTGAGAGACCTTCCAACAGTTCCATTCCAAAAACAACGATACAAATAATAATACAAATAACTCCTATTGTTCTTCCAATTTGATCCAATTGATCTTGAAGCGGTGTATTTTCACGCTTAGTCTGCTGAATCATCGTTGCAATCTTTCCAACTTCATTTTCTTCACCAGTCGTGGTAACAATTGCGATTCCCCGTCCATATGTAACATTACAAGAAGCATAAACCATATTATTTCGTTCTGCTAACGGGATCTCTTCTTTATCAAGAATCGAGCTGATTTTTTCGACAGGAACACTTTCACCAGTTAGTGCACTCTCATCAACTTTAAGGTTAAAACATTCCACTAATCGCCCATCACTTGCAATACAGTCACCCGCTTCAAGCACTAACAGATCCCCTGGTACGACTTGACTGGCATTGATCGTAATAATATTACCCTCACGAATAACCTTAGCTTTAGGACTCGCCATTTTTTGCAAAGCCTCTAGTGCTCTTTCTGCATTATTTTCCTGAACTAAGCCTAAAATCGCATTAACTACTACCACAAAAACAATGATTGCACTATCGATCCATTCAGTTGGTTCAACAATAATGCTGACAACTGCAGCAATAATTAAAATAATCGTTAACGCATCTTTGAACTGCAAAAAGAATCGAACTATAATAGATTGTTTTTTAGTCTGTTCTAATTCATTTGGACCATATTTTGCCAAATTCTCTGTGACTTGCTGTTCAGTTAAGCCACTTTTTAAATCAGTTGAAAATTCCTGGGCTAACTCTTTAATCTCACGATTGTAATACATAAATATCTCTCCTTTTTCTAAAACATTATGCAAAAAACGAGACTATATCGTATTTGCATACAATAAAAGTCTCGTTGTTTAATTACGATACGGATATAAAATAATATCGAGTTGACGGCATCGTAAACCTAATGGCTAACTACTCCCTTTTATATATACTTATTTTATCATTAAGCGTTTTAAAAAGCAACTAATACAATAATTCTTGATCATCAATATTATTCCCAATTTTCCATATTTAATCCTAATTAATGCATATTTCTGCCTCTCCAGCAATCATTAGAACGACTATTACCATTATTAATAACAATAATATTTATTTTTCGACGTTTTTTATATACTTCTAATTTTTCCATATTTGCAATTGCACTTAACCGTTTATGACCATCTTGACAATAAAATTTCCCTTGTTCTAAACTTACTTTTACCGGAAATGACAGTCCAATTCGAACAATCGAATCATACATTCCTTGAGTATACTCCTTTGTTTGAAAAAAAACCTCTGTTATATCTACCTGCTGGATCCTCATCAAATATTCTCCTCATTTAAACTAAAATCACGATAAGTTAAGTCCTCACGCTCCTTAAATCCTTGACTCTGCCAAAAATCATTACCTAGCTGATTGTCCGCAAAAACAACTAAAGCAGTCTTATTAATTCCCTCAGCTTTAACCGCTGACAAACATTCTTTTACTAGCTGCGTCGCAATTCCCTGACCACGATAATCACTTCGCACAGTTGTATGATAAATATAAGCACGGCGCCCATCATTACCAGCAAGGATCACCCCAACAATTTTATTACCATCACTCGCAATAAAGTTTGTTGTCGGATTGCGTTCAAGAAATTTAGCAATTCCACTACGACTATCATCAAGATTTCTCATTCCCATTCCTTTGGTATTCATCCAAAGCTCATACACATCGTCGTAATCTTTAATTGTCATTACTCGTACCACTATCATTACATTTTCTTCTCCCAAAATCCTTTGATTTTTAATTGAAAATTATTACTAAAATATTCTAGTTTATGAATGTCTTCTTCACTCATAGTTATTTTTAAAGCAGCCAAAGCACTATCAATATGCTTAACTTTCGTTACCCCAATAATTGGAACAGTATTTTTTGCCAGAGCATAAGCAATAGCAATTTCAGCAACACCGACATTATATTTTAATCCAATATTTTTCATTTCTAGAATCAATGGTTCAATCTGTTTTAAACGTTGCTTACTAAAAGCCCTGGCACGTCTTGTCCGTTTAGGAAAGGGATGATTATAATTGTAATATCCAGTTAATGCCCCTTGTTCTAAAACCATGTAAGCAAAAAAAGTAATTCCTTGTTCTTCACAATATTTCATAATCCCATTTTCTTCACTGTTACGATATAATAAACTAAAATGATTTTGAATTGCCGCTAATTTAAGACCTGCATTCTTTAAAATTAGCTCTACTTCTTTGATTTGTTTCAAATTATGATTTGAGATTCCACAATATCGAATTTTATTAGCCTTCATTAATGGAATAATTTCTTTAGCCCATTTAGTTACATTGGCAGGTCGATGAATCCAATAAATATCAGTATCTTCTCTTTTCAATCGACTCAGACTAGAATTAAGTGTCCAAGACATTGATTTACGCGGCAGCCAAGATGTCGGCATAAACTTAGTTGACATAAGAATATCTTCACCGTTAGATAGATCCCCAATTATTTTTTCAGATGACCCTAAACTATAAACAGGCGCTGTATCAAAAAGCGTTAGCCCATTTTTTACTGCATAATGATATATGGGCTTTAATTCTTCAATTCCATGACTAACACCAAAAATAAATTTACTCCCAAATGGTCCTTTTCCCCAAGCCCAAGTGCCAATAGCAATTGGAGGAATAGTCAAATCTTGCATTTCTATCTGTTTCATTTTAACCTCCTTATGAGATAAAGGACGCTTAAAGCGTCCCCTGTTTAGTTATATATTTCATCACTTCTTCTTGATCACTAAAATGATGTTTCCCTGTTTTAGTAATCTGATAATCCTCATGTCCTTTTCCAAGAATCATTAAAATATCATTATGCTTTAATTGTTGCATCCCTTTAATAATTGCCTTTTGGCGATCAACTTCTATTTCAAAATTACTTCCAGAAAGTCCATTAGTAATATCATCTAAGATCATTTGAGGATCTTCACTGCGCGGATTATCACTTGTAAAAATTACATAATCACTATGTTCTAACGCCGCTTTTCCCATAATTGGACGTTTAGTTGCATCACGATCACCACCACAACCAATAATGGTAATAATACGACCATTTTTAAACTCTTCAGCACTTTTTAATACATTGATCACCGCATCGGGAGTATGAGCATAATCAACAAAAATACTATTTGTTCCATATTTAAGCAATTCCATTCTTCCTGCTGGTGCCTTTAATTTATCGTTTAAAGCAAGTATATCTTCGATTTTTACACCTAACTTGTTTACTAATAATAGAGCAATTAAATAATTATAAATATTATATCGCCCCACCATATTTAATCTAGCTTGATATTCATGATTTAAATATTCAAATTTAAATATTGTTCCTAAATGTGAAAAGCTCATTTCTAAAATTTTAACATCACTATCATGTTGACCAATAATGATATTATTGTTTGATTCTAAAACAAAATGCTGGTAATGTTCATCATCACCATTAATAATAGCAATCTTATCATTTCTAGTCTTAGTAAATAGAATCCTTTTAGCATTAGCATAATTTTCTAATGTTTTATGATAGTCCAGATGATCTTGAGTTAAATTTGTAAAAGCCACCTCATCAAATTCTAAACCATGAATCCGATCTTTATCAAGGGCATGAGAACTTACTTCCATGACAAAATACTCTACACCATTTTCCTTAGCTTCTAATAACATATTATAAAGCACATCGACATCAGGAGTAGTATTTACCATCGGCTTTTTCACATCACCATAATAAAATCCGATTGTTCCCATATAAGCAACATTCTTTTTCAACATTTTTAAAATCTGATAGGTCATTAAACAGGTTGTCGTTTTACCGTTAGTTCCTGTTAATCCAATTAATTTTATATCTTTAATCAATGGATAATAATTTTCATATAAATATGTTTTTAAATATTCACGAGTGCTTTCTACGATTATTGTTTCAACCTTGTAACTTCCATGTTCTGCAATAATTTTTGTCGCACCGTTGGCAATTGCTTGTTCAATATAATCATGTCCATCACGCGCTACGTTTGGGATGGCAATAAATGTATCACCTGGTTTAACTGCTCGTGAATCTGTTTTTAAAGCTACTTCCACTTTACTTCACCTCATTTAGTTCTATTATAGTATAAATAAGTCTTTGAAAAAAGAAAAAGGATAGAAAATTTACTTATTTTCTATCCTTATAACTACTTAGTCAATATATCCAACGCATTATTTATATAACTTTAGCGATTTCTAAGATATTTAATAAATTGAATAACTGGTAAATTTGCTAAAGCAAGACCATATACTATCATTAATTGTTCAATATTTAATGTTTGAACTTTAAACATTGATTGTAAAAGCGGCATTGTTAAAACAAGTGTAATTAAAATAAAGCCGACTAAAAATGCACCTTGCAAATATTTATTATTAAAAAATGATTTTTTAAATAATACTGGTGATTTAGATTTACAGTTATAACCATGGACTAGTCTTGAAAGACATAATGTTCCAAATGCCATTGTACTAGCAAGTAATGCACTTTCTTGATAACCGATCATAAATCCAACCATCGTCATTACAGCAATAACAAAACCTTCAATTCCAACACTTGCTAAAAATGGTTTTGTTAAAATAGATTCATTCATTGGCCGTGGTTTTTCTTTCATAACACCTGCATTATGAGGTTCTAGCCCTAGTGCAATCGCTGGCAAACTATCAGTCAATAAGTTAATAAATAACAAGTGTACTGGAGCAAACGGTACTGGCAGAGCCATTATCGAAGCATACAAAACTGCTAATATTCCACCAAAGTTACCTGATAATAAAAACTGAATTGCATCTTTGATATTAGCATAAACATTTCGCCCATTTTCAACCGCTTTAATGATTGTTGCAAAATTATCGTCAGTTAAGACCATTGCAGCTGCATCTTTAGAAACTTCACTTCCGGTAATTCCCATTGCCACTCCAATATCTGCTTGCTTTAAAGCTGGTGCATCGTTAACACCATCACCTGTCATCGCTACAATATTACCCTTTTCTTGCCAAGCACGAACGATCCTTATTTTATGTTCCGGTGAAACTCGCGCATAAACTCGCTTATCTTCAACATATGTTTTTAGTTCTTCATCACTTAAACCATCAATTTCACTACCTTCAACAGCTTGTGAAATATCTGTTAAGATTCCAATTCTTTTCGCAATCGCAGCTGCAGTAATCTTGTGATCTCCGGTAATCATAATTGGAGTGATTCCCGCTTGGAGACATTCTGTTACTGCTGGTGCACTTTCAACTCGTGGGGGATCCATCATCGAAATCAGACCTAAGAAAATCAAATCATTTTCATCATCATAATCTAAACTTTTTTCAGCAGTTAATTTTTTATAAGTTATCGCTAGAACACGTAATCCATTTTGTGAGAATTCCATATTCATCGCTAAAATATCTTCTCTATCTTGTGCCGTTATTGGTACGATTTGATTATTTTTACGAATATATTTAATCCGTTCGATCAAAACATCAACTGCCCCTTTTGTAATCATCGTGTACCCATCTTTTAATAAATGAAGGGTTGACATCATTTTTCGATCACTGTCAAAAGGAATTTCACTTAAACGTGGATATACTGCCCGAACACGACTTGCTGGTACTCCTAAATGAGCGCTTAAATTAATTAATGCCGTTTCTGTTGGATCTCCGATTTCTTGACCATCAACATTTGATGAATCATTACATAAGATACTTAAACGCATCAAATCTTTATGCAAAGGAATACTTGGATCAATCTCACTAGCATCAATTCGTTTTCCTTCAATATAGTAATCTTCAACAGTCATCTTGTTTTGGGTCAATGTTCCAGTTTTATCAGAGCAGATAATAGAAACACTGCCCAATCCCTCAACTGCTTGTAATTTACGAATAATTGCTCCTTCTCGAGCCATCTTTTGAGTTCCAAAAGATAAAACGATTGTTACAATTGAACTTAATGCCTCAGGAATTGCAGCAACAGCTAGTGCGACAGCAAACATAAAGGCATCTCCAACATTACCACCTTGAAGGATATTAATACCAAATAACAATGCACAGAAAACCATTATTATAATTGATAGTTTTTTTCCAAAATTATCCAGATTAACTTGAAGTGGTGTCTTCTTTTCAGAAGTAGATTTCAATAATTGTGCAATTTTTCCTACTTCAGTTTCCATTCCAATTCCTGTTACTAAAAAATTACCACGTCCATAGGTAACAAAACTCCCGGAATAAACCATATTTGTGCGATCACCTAAAGCAACTTCTCCAGTGATTAGATCAGAGCTTTTTTCAACGGCAACACTTTCACCAGTCAAAGCACTTTCATCCACCTTCATACTAGCATTTTCTAAAATACGTCCATCTGCAGGAATAAAATCACCGGCTTCTAAATAAACCTCATCACCGATCGTTACTTCTTTACTGGGAATTTCAATAACTTTTCCATCTCGTAAGACTTTAGCACTTGGTGAAGATAATTCTTTTAAACTATTTAATGATTGTTCTGCTTTGACTGTTTGAACAGTTCCCAAAATAGCATTAATCGTAATAACGATTAAAATAACCAGCGTACTTTCGATATCACCTAATACTCCAGAAATAATAGCTGCAAAAATTAGAATAATTACTAAAAAATCTTTAAATTGTTCTAAGAAAATTACAGGTATACTCTTTCCTTTAGTTTCAATTAACTCATTTAAACCATACTTTTCTTGGTTAGCTTTAACTTGTTCATTAGTTAGTGGCTTTAATGAACCATTTACTCTTTTGCGGACCTCCGTCTTGGCCTCATTGTAGTATTCTTTCATTCATTTTCTCCTTTTCTCAACACAATAAAAGCGAGCCCTTTATTGCATACTTAAAATGCAATAAAAGTCTCGCTATTTCATTACGTTCCGGATGATTTAAAACCATCGTATTGACGAAATCGTAAACACATTGTGTTAGCTACTCCCTTTTATTAACCATAATATTATCCTCTACTCATTCGAAAGTCAATCTTTTTGTCGATATAAAACAATCTTTAACGAATTCTTAACAATTTTAAGATTATAAGTTCCAGACGGATATGTTTCACCATCAATATTGACCTGCTGTCTTGTTTTTAATGTTAAATAAGGTAATTTTTGATGATAATAGAGCTTCCCTTGTTCAAGTTTGCCCGCTAATAGTAATGTTAAATAATAAGGTATGTATCGTTTGTGAAGACTTGAAACAAGATTAATATCAATCATTCCGTCATCAATTTGAGCTTCTTTACCGATTTTAAAACCACCTCCAAAATATTTTCCATTACAAAAAGCCCCGACGATTAAATTCCCTTCATAAAATTTTTTACCATCTTGGAATAAAGCGGTTGGAAACAAACAATACTGAGTTATTCGCCGAACTAATACACTGGCATATTGCAAAGAACGAGGAAGATATTTTATTTGACTATATTTATGAACATTATTTGCAATATCGCTATCAAAAGCACAGCATAAAACATTAATACAATAAATATCATTAGCTTTAATCAAATCAATTTCTGATGCCGCTAACGATAATGATTTCTTTAATAACTTTTCTGGATCATTTTCATCAGCAATCGTACGGACAAAATCATTTCCTGTTCCTGTTGGAATAACTACCAGTTCATTATCACTCCCCACAAGTCCCTGAACTATTTCATGAATCATTCCATCACCACCTACTGCGTAAATTCGGTAATTGCATCCACTATAACTTTTAGCTAAGAGAGTTGCATGGCGTGGATAATGTGTATATTTAATCTCATAACGATATCCCTGCATCACTTTAACGATCATCGCTTCAATATTCTTATTATTTTGATCAGGTTTAATAATAAATATATGTTTCATTCTCTCACCTACTTTAGTATATTCTAACAAATTTTGATAAAAAACGTCATAACTATTATCATCTTTTTTTAAATGTGATAACATATGCTAAAGGAGATTGCTATGAAGAAAATATTACTCATCACTGTTGTGACATCACTAATTGGAGTAACCGGCTGTTCTAATAAAACAATTGCTGAAGATAAAGCTAAAAAAATCGCATTGAATGACGCTGAAGTCAGTGAAGCAAATATTACTTTTACGATTCAAGGTAAAGATCAAAATGGATATCACTATTTGTTTGAAGATGATAATTACACTTATGAATATGAAATTGATATTCATGATGGAACAATTGAGAATAAAGAAATCTTAGTTAAAGAATTTTCTCCTCTCAATGATTATGATAAGATCATCAGTAGTGATGAAGCTAAAACAATTAGCTTAAATTATTTTAATTTCACTGAATCAGATATTAGTAACTTAAACATTGAGTTAGATAATGACAGTAGCAATATCTACTATAACATCAGTTTTACTAAAGATAAGCATCACTACTCCATCAATATTGAAGCTGTAAATGGGATTCCCACTAATGCTAAAACAACAAAAAGCTCTTAGATTTACTAAAGAGCTTTTTTATTCATATCATCATGATACATCCGATAACTAGCCAAACCATCCTGCTTAGCTTTGTATAAAGCAATATCGGCCTTCTTATAAAGATTATTGAATGTCGTACCATACAAAGGGATCATCACAAACCCAATCGATAATGGAGCCATAATTTGGTACTCCTCAATCAAATATGGTATTTTCATTTGTCTTGTGACATCTTCTAATTTCATTCGGATTGATATTTCATCGATATTGCGACATAGAATCATAAATTCATCGCCTCCGAGTCGACACAAGATATCATCATTTCTAAACATCTCTTTTAATCGTTTAGCAGTTTTAGTAATTATTTTATCACCAATAGCATGACCGTAATTATCATTAATTTCTTTAAAATCATTCATATCCAGCATCAATAATGCTCCGCACGTCATTTCGTTACTAAGCAAAATCTGATTGATTTCATTAATAGCTTTAGACCGATTATATAATCCTGTCAAACCATCATGTTCTGCTTTATTTTTCAAAGCCAATTCTTGCCGTTTTTGTTTATCAATATCAATGACATATAAATAGCAAAAAATATCTTTATTTTCCTGCAGATCAAAAATATGATAAGTTGCCTCCATCCAATAATACTCACCATCAACATATCGTTTATACACCACAGAATTAGTTGTAGTACCTTGTTGATAGCGAGTGAGAATTGCCTCTAATCCTAAGACTTCTTTAACTTTATCCTGATATTCTTTTTGAATAATCTTTTCAGTTATGCTATTGATATAGCTGCTATAACTGCTGTTTATAAAACTTAAATCATCCTCCTGTATATTAGTATTAATAATTCGATTTTGACTTAAATTAATTGACAACTCATAAAAAGATTTTTCTTGTAATGCTTCTAATGTTTTAGCATTTTCTAAATATTTTTGAAATGATGATTTCTCAAGAGTAACATCTTTAAAATAACCTACTAATTTCAAAGGACGGTCACCGTAATCATAAATAGTTTCTCCGACTACTTTGATCCAAATAATTTTACTATTAAGCGTAAGCGGTAATTCATAACTAAATTTATTCTGTACTGTTTGAGCAATCAGCTGTTCCCTTATTTTTTCTTTAGTTTGTTCATTCATTACTTCAATATTATTGATTTTATTTAAATAATTATCAATAATAATATCTTCATTCCTTGGAAGATCTAATATTTGATAAATAAAACTATCTCTCTCTAAATTCATTAAAATCAGCTGCTTTGTTTGATAATCATACTGCCAAATATTTAGATTTGCCATTTTTATAACGCGATCAAGAATTTGTGATGACAGCCAAATCTCCTCTTCTTTTTGTTTCATTGATGTTACATCATTTAATACACACAAATATGTTCGATAACCATTTTCAGTATTTAAATATTTTGTTTTGGAATCCATCCACAATGTTGTTTGTTCCAATTCAAATCGATAAATCGCATTGTAATCTTCTTTATTATCTACCGCTTTGATATAGTCATCTTTAATTGCTGCATAATCATTTTTATTGATCAATCCGCAGTTTCCACCTTTTTTCATTGCTTCGATACATGATTGTTTTGTATATCCATATTTTTCTAAAATACCGATTGAAATCATATTTATTTCTGGATTTTCAAAATTTGGAGGAGCATCTCTCAAACGAATTAAAAAGACTACGGTCATAGTATTATCAATAACTAACTGATTATTTTTTCGTGCATTTACTACCTCGGTAATATTAATAAAGTCACCATAAAAATATGGTCTTCCAGCCTTGTCTTCATAATAACTTGCAATCATTTGAATATAAGCAATACTCCCATTTTTATGTTGAACACGATAGATAACATCTAATGGTCTTTTTTCCCTATAGGCTGCCTCAAATGCTTCATTAACGTAATCAATATCACGTTTATCAATTAAATCATAGCTCCGCTTTGTCAGCTGACAATATTCTTCTTTACAATAACCTAACGATGTTGATAAATTACTGCTAAAAAATTCAATATGATTAGGTGTCATCATAAAAATATCTCCAGGCGAATTATTTACTACTGCCTCCAGATGATTTTTTAGTTCTACACGTTCGGTTATATTAATAACGATTCCACGCCAAATCAGGTTTCCTTGATGAGCAACAAGTTCTAATTGATTAGTTACCCACATATATCCTGTACTACTATTAATTCGATACATCAAATTAATCGATGTACTCTTACTTGTTAATTTATCAGTAATCTTATGACGATCATCAGGATGAATCAATTGTACTAATTGATTGTTATAGCTAGTAATAATTTCCACTTGGCTAAAACCAACAATATTTAAAAAACTTTCACTAAGATAGTCAAATTCTAATTGGCTGTTGTTTTTACAATGAAAATATCCACCTAACGTACATTCATTTAAAAATGAAAGTTGTTGTTTTTGTTTTATTAACTGTTGATTAATTTTTTCTAACTCGATTTTTGATGACATTGTTTCATTAATATCTACAATCGCGCAGATATAAGCTAATAGTCCGTCTTTAGCTTTAACGATTCGCCCTTTTTCTTGAACCCAAAGCCAAGTCTGATCTTTTTTCATAATTCGATATCGAACGGTATATTCAAATCCTTCATCTTCTTCTAATCCAATGGCTGCATATACTGTTTGATGATCTTCAGGATGAATAATGTTAATAATTTGCCCTTTACAAAAAAGATTAAACTCTTCCATTGTAGTAAGGTTAAGTAGACTCAACATTTCCCGATTAATAAAATAAATCGGCAATTCCTTGGTACGATAACATCCTAAAATTCCCGCAGGAACTACTTTTGAAAACATCGAAACTGCTGTTTGACTATCTTGATAATTTAAATAATCTTCTACAGCCGTATCTTCAGGAAAACCTAACAATTGATTGATTGTTTGTTTTGATGCTTTAAGCTCTTGTTCTTGCAAATTATTTTTTGTAACATCGTTCATAGCACCATAAAAAATCAGACTTTTATCTTGTTTTCGTAAGAAAAAAACTCTTAAACTTATCCATGAAACTTTTCCTTTTAATGAATAATAACGAATCGTAGCTTCACTACCACTTATTGGGTTTTGATAAGCTTGATCAAATAAACTAATAAATTCATTTTGATCATCCGGATGTACAAATTCAATTATTCTATCTCGAATATTTTCAAAATCCGCTGGATTAATTTTAGTAATATGATAAAAAATATCATTTACTTTAATTATCGATATTTTATCCTCTGAAACTTGATAAAAAGCAATCCCGCCTAAAATATTATTTAACATTGCTTCACTTGATATATCATTAATAAAAATATCTTGTAATCTAACTTGATCAACCTGCTTTAACATTATCCCTCGATAATCAACAAGGTCAGAATTACTGATAATAGCTTCAAATTCCTGAACTGATAAAGGAGGATAAAAATAATATCCTTGACCATAGATACAGCCTAATTCATTCAACAAATCAATTTGCTGTTTTGTCTCCACACCTTCTGCGATTACTCGTAAACCCATCAATTTAGCCATTTTTACAATTGCCTCTAAAATTCCAATCCCACGCCCAATACTGTCTTCACGTAATTCGAGAAATTTCATATCAATTTTTAAAATATCAACATTTACATCTTTAAGCATATTCAATGAAGAATAACCACTTCCAAAATCATCCATTAGTACAGTAAATCCAGCTAGTCTAAAATCATCTACCACTTTTGAAATAATTTCATAATCACTCGCATATGAGCTCTCAGTAATCTCAATTTCAATTAAATTTACAGGTAGTTTATATTCAGCTACGAGTTCTTTAAATGTTTTTACTACATCAATTGCATAAATATCTGTTCTAGAAACATTAACGGATACTGGTACACCTTGATTTCCTTGATCAAGCCAATTACTCAACAAACGGCAAGTTTCTTGCCAGACAAATAAATCCAAATTTACAATAAATCCATTTTTTTCTAAAATAAAAACAAAATCCCCTGGTGAAATTATTCCCTTGGTTGGATGATTCCATCGCACTAATGCTTCAACACCTACAATTTTTCCATTCAACATATTACATTTTGGTTGGAAATATACCATAAATTCATGGTTATAAAGGGCTTGTTGGGTATCCATTAAAATACTTTGGCTATATTCAAAATCTTGTCTTATATTGCTGTCATAGTAAGCAATTTGTTTTGTATAATTTTCTTTTATTGAACTTAAAGCGATTAAAGCCCGATCATACATTGCTGCAACGTATTCACCATCAATTACAATATAAATTCCAAATTTTGGAAAGAAACCTGGATTAACAGTTACTACTTTTATATGGGCGATTAAATCAGTCAATAATTTATCAATCAATGGTCGTTCATTTGGCATAATGACAACAAAATCATCACCACCAAAATATCCTGCTACTGTTTTAAATTCATTTTGTATCTTTTGTAATTCTAGGCCAATTTGCCCTAATATTTTATTTCCCATTTGACGACCATACCAGTCATTAAATAATTTAAAATGCTCAATATCTATCGCAATCAAACAATAGTTATCATTACCTCCTTCTTCTAATAAAAATCTTGCCGCTTTCAAAAAACTATGCTCATTTAATAAACCGGTTGTTTGATCATATTCCTTATAGTTTGTACTTTCAACATTTATCGGAGTTAATCCCCCATCTTGAAAAAGGCACATGTAAACAGTATCACTAAATTGTCCTTTACTTATTGCAATCAAAATACCATTGATCCAACTGTATTCACCATTATTTAAAAGTCTCCTAAACCTTCCCATAACTGGCTTAAAATCCCCATGATTATTTTTCATTTTATTAAATAACTGCAAAAAATCATTTTGATCATGTGGATGAATAATTTTCTGAGCGATTTCTCTGATTCGCTTACTAAAACTACCTGATAATGCTGGAATAATATATTTATCTTTACGATAAAATAAAATATTATAAGTATCTCTTGTAAGATTAATTTCTACTAATTCATCATATAATGCTGATTCTAATACAGGACTTACAGAATTAATATTTACTCTTTCAAGTGTATAAATATAGCTGGCTTGATCATTGATTATAAAGTCCTCTTTGATAACTTTAAAATCTGTCTTTTGAATTGTATGATAAGATACTTTATTTATCTCATTTATTACAGCATCCCCTAGTTTTGTTTTATAACCAATTTTTTCTTCATTAAATAAATTTTGATAAAAATCATTCATGTAGACTAGTTTATTATGACAATCAATGATACATACTGCTTTAGCACTAAGACTTACCATACATAATTACACCTACTTTCTCTTTATAACATTTAGGATATTTTACCATATTCTAAGTAATTAGTAGAGAAATTCTGTTAAATTCATCATCATTAGTTAATAATTCAACTGGTGATAAAATATGTTTTATCTATTTAATCTTTTTTTAGGTTTTATTTTTGTTTATCTTGATTTCAATAATATAGATAGCTGCTTGATTAAATATCTAACTATTTTTAATAATTTTCTTTACCTACTCGTTAAATCTGTAAATAAAACAGCTCTTCTAGCAAGTCTATTCACCTGCATTGCTGACTACTTTTTACTTTTCACTAATAATCAGCTTGCTGGAGTACTATGCTTTATCATTGTTCAAAGCAACTATATGAAGCTTTTAGATCAATATACTTTTTTTCCTTTTGTCGCAATACTCTTATGGCCTGTTAATCCTCTTATTGCTTTAGCGTCAAATTATGCATTACTAAGTTTACACAATCTTTATTACAGTTTTAAATCACGTTATCAATCAAAACATCAATATTATTTATTTATAGCAATTTTTCTTTTATTATGTTGTGATTTTTTTGTTGCACTTACTAATATCAATCTACCGGTCCCTGCTGTATTTAGAATTTTGATTTGGATTTTATACTTACCTAGTCAGTTATTCTTCAGTGCTAGTCAAATTATTTCAGAAAAATAGTTTTTTAATATTTATTTTTTAGAGTAATGATGATATAATCATCAAGTACTGTCCTCATAGTGAAATGGATATCACGTAACCCTCCGGAGGTTAAGTTGTAGGTTCGATTCCTACTGAGGATGCCATGAAGTCTATAAACCGCTTTCTAGAGCGGTTTTTATTTTATCCAAAATAATAAATATATTTTCAAATCTAGAAAAAAGACCCATTCAATAAATATCATACTATAACATAAAATTAAACAGACAAATATGATTTTGATAAGGAGAATATTATGAGAAGAAAAGATAGAGAGATTACAGATTTTAATGAAATCATTAACATTATTAAAAAATGTGATGTTTGTAGAATTGCCTTAAATGATAAAGATTTTCCCTATATTGTTCCACTCAACTTTGGATTGGATATCCAGGGAAAAGAAGTATATTTATATTTTCATTGTGCCATGGAAGGAAAAAAATTAGACTTGATTGCGAAAGATAACCGTGTAACATTTGAAATGGATTGTGATCACAATTTTATTCTTTATGAAGAAAGAATGAGCTGCACAATGGGATATGAAAGTGTTATTGGTCATGGTGTTATTGAAACTGTTCCCGACGAGAATAAATATGAATCATTAAAGATTCTAATGCGACAATATCATGCCGAAGATTTTAAATTTAATACCGATATGATGAGGGTTACAACTGTATTAAAAATGACAGTAATAGACATGGTTGGAAAAAGAAGAAATAATATACATTAAAATAATAGAAAAATATAGAATTCAAAAAGTATAAGTTAAAATAGTAAACTTATACTCTTTTACTTTGCTTGATAATAAATTTTCACCTATAAAAAAACTGAAAAGTTGTAACATAGCTACAATCCTTCAGCTTTTAAAATACCATAAAATATATTAAAACAATAATTCCTAAAATGATTCGATACCAGCCAAATGCTTTGAAATCATGTTTTTTAATATAGCTCATTAAAAATTTGATCGTTAACATACTGACCACAAAAGCTACTAGCATTCCAATCACTAATAATAACAATTCTGCTGTTGTAAAAGCAAAACCAAATTTAACTAATTTCAATAAACTGGCTCCAAACATTACTGGAATTGCTAAAAAGAAAGTGAATTCTGCTGCAACAGTTCGACTAACTCCAATCAATAAAGCCCCAACGATCGTTGCTCCTGAGCGTGATGTACCAGGAAATACCGCAGCAATCAATTGAAAGATTCCAATGATCAAGGCTGTATTATAAGTAATTTCACTTAATGAATTGATTTTTGTTTCTTTACCTTTGTTGTAGTTTTCAATGAAAATAAACAGAACCCCAAAAACAATCAATGCAATTGCAACTGTCAAAGGATTGTAAAACAACTCATTTAATTGATCATCAAACAAAAGACCTACTACAGCTGCTGGAAGGCATGCAAAAATAATTTTAAACCACATTGAAAAAGTATCCTTCTTTATTCTCCATCTATTTTTATAATCAAAAGGTATCAACTTTTTCCAATAAAGTACAACTACTGCCAAAATTGCTCCTAGCTGAATTACAACTAGAAACATTTCTAAAAAATCAGCACTAACATTTAATTTAATAAATTCATCAACTAGAATCATATGTCCAGTACTACTAATTGGTAGCCATTCAGTAATACCTTCAACAATTCCTAAAATAATAACTTTAATTAATTCAATAATTTCCATACTCTCCTCCACCAATTATACTAGTGCATTATAGCACTATCTTAACTAAATTACATTAAATATATTCTTAAGATTTTATTAATATGATAGAATATACGCAGAGGAAAAATGAAATGAAAAGAAATGTAAACATAATTGTCGTATTTAATCAAAATAAATCAAAAGTATTAATGTGTAAAAGAAAAAAAGCTCCTTTTAAAGGACTTTATAATTTTGTCGGAGGAAAAATCGAGCCAAATGAAGATCATCTTCAGGCAGCATATCGTGAATTAGCCGAGGAAACTAATATATCTAAAACAGATATTGAACTGATCCATTTTATGGATTTTACCTATTACCTTGATGATACTCTTCTAGAAACATATATTGGTACCCTTTCAACCAATGTTGATATTCACGGTGAAGAAAATCAGTTAGCCTGGATCAAGCTAACTGATGATTTTAAAGATCTTAATCGTTTTGCAGGAAATGGTAATATTTACCATATTCTCAAAGAAATATCACTAATGATGCCGTTCTAATGTATATCCTCGGCCACTAACTTCATCAACCGTTGCTACTACCATAAATGCAACAGGATCAATTAATTTAATCTGTTCTTTGATTTTGGTTAATTTAACCGGTGGAATAATTGTTAATAAGGTTTTAGTGTCAGTCTCATTAAAACCTTTTTGACTATATAAAGAAGTTACCCCAGCATCCGCTTCTTCAATAATCATTTTTTTGATCATTTCATGGCAGTCGCTAATTACTACTAATTGAACCATCTTAGAACCTTTTGTTAAAGTTTTATTCAACATAAATGATGTTACAAAAACAAGAACAATACTGTATAAGATTTTAGTTGGATTACTGAAGGTTGCTTGCATACATAAGATAATAAAATCAAATACGTTAACCATAATGAATACTGGAATTCCTAATTTTCTATTCAAGATAATCGCAATAATATCCATACCTCCAGATGATGCATCTGAACGGATCATTAATCCTACCCCAATTCCAACTAAGCAGCCTGCTAAAACGACTGCTAATAAAGTATCTTGACAATAATTATGGAAAATTGCATTGGTATTGAAAAATTCTAGCAAAACAGGAAAAGCAAATGTTGATATAAGTGTAGATAAAGCAAATTTTTTACCAATAAAAAATAATCCTAATAAAAATAATAAAACATTAATGATTCCTACGATAAGTGAAATATTTATCCCAGTATAATGATTAGTAACGATTCCTAGACCAGTTACTCCTCCAGAAATTAATTGATTTTCTAAAACCAGAGTACTTACCGCAAAAGCTACAAAAACATTTCCTAATATAATAGTTCCGATTCTTAATAATTTTCCTTTCATATTATCACCTCGGGGTATAAGATAGCATAATTATTTACCAAAGAATGTAACATATGCTACAATTAAGAAAAAAGGTGGAAAAAATATGAAAATAGCAGAAAATCTCTTTAATTACTTTAAAAATACAGGTACATTGATCAAATATCAGCCCAACGATATTATCTATATGCAAGAAGATTCAAGCAACAATCTTTATTTGATTTTAAAAGGACGTGTTCGTGTTTATTTAATTTCAAAAGACGGACAAGAAATCACTTTAGATATCATCGATAAAGGAAGAATCTTTGGCGAATCTTCATTTTTATTAAACACTTCAAGACCAGTTTGTGTTAGTGCTATTGATGAAGTTGAATTGATCTCTTGTAATCTTGAAAATTTGTATCCTGCCATTTTAGAATCAAAAGAACTAACTATAGCAATCATGCAGCTCTTATCTTCAACTAATGATCATCTTACTAACCAAGTAAAAAAAGCATATTTTTATAACCGCCATGAAAAAATTGCTGCTTTTTTATTAGAACAAAAGAAAAAGACTATCTCATACACACATGAAGAAATAGCCTCTTTAACAGGACTTAATCGCGTTACTGTTACTAAAATTCTCAATGATTTTTATCAAAAGGGCTGGATCGACCTAGCCTATCGTAAAATCATTATTGTTGACCATGATGAGTTAAGCAATTATCTAGATAAATAATCATATTTAAGCAATTGGCAATTTTCCGTTTGATAATAAAAAATATCATCGTTGCTCATCTCATTAAAATACGTATTAATTGCCCGACAAACAGCACCATGACACACTAATAAAACATTACTTTTGGTTGCCTGTTCTTTGATTTCATCAAGAAATTCATAGACCCGCTTGCATAATTCAATAAACGATTCACCATTAGGATACCGTATTGCTAAATTATGTTTATTAGCAATAAAACCAGGATCATCACGATGTACCCCCTCATAGATACCAAAATTAATTTCACTGATTCTCGGTTCAATAATCACTTCTAAACCTTCTACATTAGCATAGTCAGCAGTATCAATAGCACGTTGTAACGGTGATACATATAAAAAATCATATTTAATTGATTTTAATTGTCGACCCAATTCTTTGGCTTGTTCAATTCCATCTGTTGTCAAAGCGGCTGGACTAATTCCGCAAACTAAATTATTAACATTATAATTTGTCTGTCCGTGTCTCGTTACATAAAGACTCATTTCATTCACCTGCTTTACTTTTATCACTGTACTCACAATGATTTTTTCTTAACTAACGGTTATTCTACTACAAATAAGTCTCTTTATTCAACTAATTATAGTATATTCTTTTGATAAAACAAAAGAAAAGACAAGGCCCTTGCTTCCTTGTCTAAATCGCTAAAAAGTTTTTATTTTTTAAAAATCTACTTCGCTGTCATAATAGCAAGCTTTTAACAACTCAACCATTTCTTCTTGAGTTGGAATTCTTGGATTAGAACCTGTACAAGCATCTTCAATTGCTAGTGCTGCAATATTATCAACTCGTGCCAAGAATACATCTTCTCTAACAAAACCAGTATCTGCCGGTAATCCATCAGCTCCATAATGATTGATTGAATGTGGAATATTTAATTCATCATTCATTTTGCGTAAGTATGCAATTAATAAAGCTACTTTTTCATCATCACTATTTCCACCTAAATGCATATAATCAGCAATTACACCATAACGTTTTTTAGCTGTTTCATCTTTTGCATTAAAGGCAATAACTTTTGGCAAGTACATTGCATTTGCTGCCCCGTGAATAATGTGACCACCTTGATCAACAAAAGCTGCACCAGTTTTATGTGCCATTGAATGCACGATTCCTAATAGCGCATTAGAGAATGCTTGTCCTGCTAAACATTGGGCATCATGCATATCGTCACGAGCACCCATATCTCCATTGTATGATTTAACTAAATTAGCTTGAATCATTTCAATGGCATGAATCGCTAATGGATCAGTGTAATTACAATTCGCAGTTGAAACATATGCCTCAATCGCATGCGTCATCGCATCCATACCGGTATGCGCAACTAGCTTAATTGGCATTGTTTCAGCTAAATCAGGATCAACAATTGCTACATCTGGTGTAATTTCAAAATCAGCAATTGGATATTTAATTCCTTTTTCATAATCTGTAATGATTGAGAATGCTGTTACTTCTGTAGCAGTTCCACTAGTTGATGGAATTGCACAAAAATGTGCTTTTTTTCTTAGTTTAGGAATACCAAAAACTTTACACATTTCTTCAAATGTAATTTCCGGATATTCATACTTAATCCACATTGCTTTAGCAGCATCGATTGGTGAACCACCACCCATAGCTACGATCCAATCAGGTTGGAACTCTTCCATGACTGCAGCACCTTTCATCACTGTTTCCACAGATGGATCAGGTTCAATCCCTTCAAATAGTTTTACTTGCATTCCAGCTTCTTCTAAATAAGCGATAGCACGATCAAGAAAACCATTTCTTTTCATACTTCCGCCACCGACACAAATAATCGCTTTTTTTCCTTCTAAAGATTTTAAAGCTTCTAACGAACCTTTTCCGTGATACAAATCTCTAGGTAATGTAAATCTTTGCATCAGACCACCTCCATAACCAAATTATAGCGCTTACATATTTAGTTATGAAGAGACAAAAAAGGAATAGCCCTATCCCTTTTTATGTATACCTAGATATTAATTTCTTTAATACTACGCTTGATTGCTCTAATAAAGCCCTCATCTTCTTTCGACAAACGATATCCTTTTCTCGTAATCAACAGATCTTGATAACTCATTTTATTTTCTTGACACTCCTTAGTAACTAAATTAAAACGTCTTAAAACTTCTTGAGGAATCGGTGACACCCACATAAAAGTATGAGGTAGATGATTTAATAACTCAAATTGACTAGCCCGTTCATATACCGAAATTTCTTTTTTACTATGACGTGTTTCATCATTACGATTGGTTGCTACGATCGGTAATGATGGTAAAGCTGTATCCCCATGTGTAATTTCTATTTGGGTTTCTAGATCAGATAGATAAATAATCTCTTTAAATGATAACGGATTTTCATTTGAAAATAATAATTGATAATTAAATTGATATAGTTTTTCAAAATTTAGTTCCTTTGTTTCTAATAAATGGAGAAAATAACTCTCTTCATCAATAGGAAAGCGAATTATTCCAATATTTGCTTCTCCTTCATAAACATCCTTGATTGTATCAAAAGAATTCGTTTCGCGATAATTAACCTTAATATTTTTATCATGAAAATTAATCATCGATAAATAATTAGTAAACGCATTAGCGACATAACTAGCCCGCGGTACACATATATCTAAATGAACAGACTTATCATCATATCCTTGATACATGGCTTCCATCTCTTCTACCTGCATAATGATACTTTTAGCTCGTTCAATAAATTCAGCACCTTTTTTTGTTGGAATAACTCCTTTTGAAGTTCGTTCAAAAATAATTATCTGCATATTTTCTTCCAGATCTTTAATTGTTTTACTTAAATGCGGCTGATTCATATATAAATTGCTGGCAGCTTTACTAATTGAGCCGGCTTTTGCAACTTCAATCACGTATTTTAAATGTAATAGATTCATCCCAATATCTCCTTAGTGATTATTTTAACATAGAAAAGATAAATTGTGTTTATATTCTAACATATTTATCAAATATATATTTTTTTATCTATCGCTATAACTTACAAATATATGGTACTTTTGACTTAATTGTATTTAAAGCGCTTTCAACTTATGTTATAATTAAATCAAATGATAAAAAAGAAAGAGGTGTAAAAATGAAAAAGTTGAAACAAGAATATTTGGATAAAATTGACGAAATCGTTGCTAAGCACAAAGATGAAAAAGGTCCAATGAAACTTATGCTTCACGAGATTCAAAACGAATTAGGCTATATTCCTTTTGAAGCAATGGAAAAAATTTCTGAAACAATTGGTGTTCCAGTATCTAAAGTATACGGTGTAGTCACTTTCTATTCTCAATTTACAACTGAACCTAAAGGTAAACATGTTATCGCCGTATGTTTAGGAACAGCTTGTTATGTCAATGGTTCCCAAACTATTCTAGACTTACTTTGTGAAATGACGGGATGCGAAGTAAATTCTACTAGTCCTGATGGACTATTTTCAATTGATGCAACACGCTGCGTTGGTGCCTGTGGTCTTGCGCCAGTTGTCAGTGTTGACGGAATTGTTTTTGGATGTACTAAACAATTAGAAGATTTAAAAATGCTTGTCTTAGATTATTTGAAAGAAGAAGCCCCATGTTAGTTAAAGAGATTGTCGATATACTAAAAGCGAAGGAAATATATATTGATGATCAAGCAATCTATCAAAAAGACTATAAAAAGGGCTTCTCTTCTGATTTAATGTCAGATGCTCTAGCATTATTGAAAAACGAAACCGAAGAAGTATTATTTATTACTGGTCTAGCCAACGTACAATCTTTAAGGACAGCAGAAGTTTTAGATATTGATACAATTTTATTTGTTAGAGGAAAGCCACTAGACATGACAATTGTTGATATGGCTAAAAATCTTCATATTAATCTCTTCCAAACTGATGAAACAATGTTTGAAGCTTGCGGCAAGCTATACGAGGCAGGAATGCGACGATGATTAAAACTTATCAAGTAGAAAAAGATAATTATCAAGATGCCGGGAAAGCATCAAGTGATATCAAAAGGACTCTAAAAGCCCTAGGAATTGACCGAAAAATTCTAAAAGCAGTAGCGATTGCTTGCTATGAAGCTGAGATCAATATTGCAATTCATTCCGATGGAGGAACAGTTACTTTTGAAATTGATGATGACGGTATTGTTCATTTAGCTTTTGATGACATTGGTCCTGGGATTGAAGATTTAAACCTTGCTCAAACACCCGGTTATTCAACGGCCTCACCCAAAGCACGGGAATTAGGTTTTGGTGCCGGAATGGGTCTTTACAACATGAAAAGTGTGGCTTCTACCTTTGAAATTACTTCTTCAAATGAGGGAACCCACATCAAGATGACATTTTAATGAAGCAAGTTATTAGTTATTTAGGCAGTGGTTGTAAAAACTGCATTAAATGTGTTAAATCATGTCCTATGGATGCCATTTCAATTGTCAATGAACAAGTAATTATCGATGAAGATAAGTGTATTAATTGCGACATTTGTATTCAGGCATGTGACCAGAAAGTATTAAGAATTAAAAATATCGATCTTGAAAGCACCTTAAAAAAACATGATTACAATATTGCATTGATTCCTACTGCAATCTTATCTGATTTAAAAACATATGATGAGATAAAAAATATTGCTCATGCAATCAAGGAGTTTGGATTTGATGAAGTAGTTCAATATAGTGATATTGAAGGACTTTTATATAAACAGGGTTTAAAAGATAGTAAAAATGGTGAAGAAGTAATGTTAACATCATTTTGCCCGACAATTAATAAACTGATTATTAATGATTACCCTACTTTGATCGATCATTTACTACCATATGATTATCCTGTTGAGATTGCTGCTAAAAAATTACGGCAAAAATACGCACAGAAAGATATTGCTATCTATTCTTTATGTGAGTGTGTTGGAAAATTAACACTTGCTAAACAACCTTTTGGTAATGAAGATTCAAATATCGATTATGCCTTAAGTGTTTCACAAATGTTTCCACGGATAAATCAATTTAAAAATGATTCACAAGAAGAACTTGAAATCAATGAATATGGAGTAAAAAGTATTGTTGGTGATCTTTATGGAGATAAAAGACTTTCAGCAATCAGTGTTGAAGGATTATCACAAATTAGAAAAGCCTTGGATTTAATTGAATTTGATCAACTAAAACATGTAGATTTAATGGCATTATTTGCTTGTTTCCAAGGATGTATCGGCGGCTATTATTTATGGTCTAATCCTTTTGAAGGCTGCTTTAATATTGAAAGCATGATCGATGATTGTAATGGTAATTTAGCTTCGTTAGATAAAAAAGATTATATCAAAGCACATGAAATAACAAGTGGTAATGAAAAGAATTTCAAAGAACGCTTAGCTTGGTTTAATAAAGTAAATGCTATTTTAGAAACTTTACCTCAATATGATTGTGGCAGCTGTGGATTCGCAAATTGTCGCGGTCTAGCTTCACGAATTGCTAGTGGTGAGGTTGATGATTCATTATGTCGAGTAAAAAGAAGGTGATGGTATGAATATCAAAGAAATACTTCAACTAGAAATCAAACAAATAAACAAAGCACCTTTGACTAATATTGTTGAAAATGTATATATTGGAGATTTGTTAAGTTTTGTTATGGCAAATGGTAAGGAAGGTGCTTTATGGTTGACTGTCCAAAAACATTTAAATGTTGTAGCAGTAGCTGAATTAAATGATTTTGCTGGAATTATCTTTGTCCAAAATAGTTTTCCGGATGGAGATACCATCGCTAAAGCTGACGAATTAGAAATTCCGTTATTTATTAGTCAGCTTGATGCTTATCATCTTTGTAAACAATTAATTTCTTTAGGTCTTTAAAATGTATTACGATCTGCATATTCATTCAGCTCTCTCTCCTTGTGGCGATGATACTATGACAATCAATAACATTTTTAATATGTCTTATATTAAAGGTCTGGAATTAATTGCAATTACTGATCATAATTCTTTAAAACAACAAAACTACTTAGAAGAAATCATCAATCATGAAATCTTAAAAGGCAAGATTGATTATATCCATGGTGTTGAATTACAGAGTAAAGAAGAGATTCATATTCTCGCCTACTTTTTAAAAGACACCGATTTAAAACCGATTCAAGCATGGATCGACAGTTATTTAATAAAAGTTCCAAATAATCCCGATTATTATGGCAATCAATATATCTTTAATGTCAATGATGAAATTATCGATCATGAAGACAATTTATTGATCAGTTCCCTTGATCTAGATATATATCAAATCATTGAGACAATCCATTCTTTTAATGGAATAGCTGTTTTAGCTCATGTATTAGCTAAAAAATTTGGAATCTATGAGATATATCAAGGAATTCCCGATGATTTAGCTTATGATGGTATTGAAGTTGGTAATTTAAGGGAATTAAAAGAACTAAAAAAAAGATGCCCTTCTGTGCGTTGTGAACATGTCTTTTATAACAGCGATGCTCATAATTTAGAAGCTATCAATGAACCAGTCAATCAAATTAATAAAGATGATTTTTATCAACTGTGGAGGAAAATATAATGCAGGAAATCGCAATGAATATTCTCGATATTGCTTATAACTCAATAAAAGCTCAGGCTAATTTGATCAAGATCATTATTCACGATAGCAGTAAATTAAATATTATTAATATCCAAATTATTGATAATGGCATTGGGATGGACAAAACAACTGTAAAAAATGTTATTGATCCATTCTATACAACAAGAACCACTAGAAAAGTCGGTCTTGGAGTCCCAATGTTTAAGGAAAACATTGAAGCTACTGGAGGAACCTTTAAAATCGAATCCGAAGTTGGAAAAGGTACTCATGTAACTGGTGAATTTATTAAAAATCATTTGGATACGCCACCAATGGGAAATATTGTTGAAACAATTATTACTTTGATTCAAGCTGATGAAAAAATTAATTATTTATTTAAATATACAAGTGATAAATTAGAATTTATTTTAGACACTCAAGAAATTAAAAAAATTCTTGAGGGTGTTCCAATTAATCAACCAGAGATAATTGTCTGGTTAAAAGAATATATAAAGGAGGGATTGCAACTATGAAATCCTTAGAAGATTTAAAAAAACTTCGTGATGCTGCTCAAAGCAACATGTCAATGCGAACAGATGAACAACAAAAATATCGGGTTGTCGTAGGAATGGCAACTTGCGGGATTGCAGCAGGAGCGCGTCCTGTTTTAAACACTTTAGTAGAAACTGTTGCCCAAGAAAAATTACCTGCAACAGTATTACAAACTGGATGTATTGGAATGTGCACTCTAGAACCAATCGTAGAAGTGTTTGATCGCGATGACAATAAAACAACATATGTATTAGTAAACCCTGCTAAAGCTAAAGAAATTGCTGAAAAACACTTAAAACATGATGAAATAATCGACGAGTATACTGTCGGACATTATAAGAAATAGGAGGTTGTAAGATGCCAACAAAAAGAACCCAAGTGTTAGTTTGTGCTGGAACTGGTTGTACAATCGGTAATTCAGGTGAGCTAATCACGGAATTCGAAAAAGAAATCAAAGCTCTTGGGCTTGAAAAAGAAGTTGAAGTTTTAAGAACTGGTTGTTTAGGATTATGTGGAGTTGGTCCAAATATTTCTATCTATCCAGATAATATCATTTATAAAACTGTTCAGGTTTCTGATGTTAAAGAAATCGTTATGGAACACTTCTATAAAGGTCGTCCAGTTCATCGTTTAATGTTAAATGAATCTGATGAAGAAACAAAAGAGATTCATGATATAAATGATACTAAATTCTATAATAAACAAAAAAGAATCGCCCTTCATAATTGTGGTGTAATTGACCCAGAAAACATTAATGAATATATCGGGAAAGATGGCTACTTTGCCTTAGCTAAAGTAGTTAGCGAAATGACTCCACAAGAAGTCGTAGATGTAATTAAAGCTAGTGGATTACGCGGCCGTGGAGGTGGTGGATTCCCTGCTGGAGTTAAATGGCAATTTGCTTTAAATGAACCCGGTAAAGAAAAATATGTTATTTGTAACGCTGATGAAGGTGATCCTGGAGCATTTATGGATCGTTCAATTCTTGAGGGAAATCCCCACAGTGTTATTGAAGCAATGGCTATTGCCGCTTATGCAATTGGTGCTAACCATGGATATATTTATATTCGAGCTGAATATCCTATTGCCGTAGAACGTTTAAATACAGCTTTAGAGCAAGCACGTGAGCTAGGACTAATCGGTAAAAATATTTTTGAGAGTGGTTTTGATTTTGATTTAGAACTACGTTTAGGAGCTGGAGCCTTCGTTTGTGGTGAAGAAACAGCTTTGATTCAATCAATTGAAGGTGAACGGGGAATGCCTAATCCGAAACCACCATTTCCTGCCCATAAAGGGGTCTGGGGAAAACCAACTATTATTAACAACGTTGAAACATATGCCAATATTGCTCAAATTATTCAACATGGTGCTGAATGGTTTAGGAGCATTGGTACTGAAACATCACCTGGTACAAAAGTATTTGCCCTTGGAGGAAAAATTGTTAATACTGGATTAGTTGAAGTTCCAATGGGAACTACTTTACGTGAAGTAATTTATGAAATTGGTGGTGGCTGCCCAAATCACAAACGCTTTAAAGCAGTTCAAACAGGTGGTCCATCAGGTGGCTGTTTGACTGAAGAACAACTAGATACACCAATTGGTTTTGATGAATTAGTAAAACTTGGCTCAATGATGGGATCAGGTGGAATGATCGTTCTCGACGAAGACAACTGTATGGTCGATGTAGCCCGCTTCTATATGGATTTTATTGTTGATGAATCATGTGGTAAATGCACTCCTTGCCGTGTAGGAACCAAACGAATGCTAGAATTGCTTGAACAAATTTGTGACGGTAAAGGAACAATGGAAACTTTAGATGAACTTGAATTACTAGCTTCAACAATTCAAGATACTGCTCTATGCGGCTTAGGTCAAACTGCTCCTAACCCTGTACTTTCTACGATCCATCAATTTAGAGACGAATATATTGCACATATCGTTGATAAAAAATGTCCTGCTGGGGTATGTAAAGAATTATTACAATATGAAATCGATGAAGATAAATGTCGTAAGTGTGGTCTTTGTGCTAAACAATGTCCAGTTGGAGCAATCAGTGGTGAACTTGGAAAAGTTCCATATGTTATCGATCAAGAAAAATGTATTAAATGTGGTCAATGTATTAAAGCATGCCACTTTAATGTAATTGAAAGAAAGTAGGTGTAAGGAATGTCGAAAATAAAAATGACTATCAACAACCGTGAGGTAGAGGCATATGAAGGCCAAACAGTCTTGGAAGCAGCCAAAAATAACGGAATCCATATCCCTACTTTATGTTATTTAAAAGATGTTACAGGAACAGGTGCTTGCCGTGTTTGCCAAGTTGAAATCGAAGGTGCAAAAACATTATGCGCTGCCTGTGTTTATCCTGTTAGAGAAGGACTAGTAGTTAAAACTAATTCTCAACGAGCTTTAGATGCAAGACGTCGAGTCGTAGAATTAATTGTTTCTAACCACTCTAAAGATTGTCTATCTTGTATCCGTAATACAAACTGCGAATTACAACGACTTTGTCAAGAATTAGGAGTCCGCGAAGATGCTTTTGCTGGCGAAAAAACAGCTCCTACCTTTGATGAAGTTTCGCCTGGAATCGTTCGTAATACTTCAAAGTGTGTCCTTTGCGGCCGCTGCGTTGAAACATGTGCTAAAACCCAAGGTTTAGGAATCCTAGGCTTTATGAATCGTGGTTTCAAAACTAAAGTTGGTCCAGTTTATGATAAGAGTATGAATGATGTCAACTGTATGCAATGTGGACAATGTATCAATGTTTGTCCAGTTGGAGCGTTACAAGAAAAAGAAGAAGTCCATAATGTTATTGCGGCTTTAAATGACGACAGTAAACATGTTGTAGTGCAAACTGCACCAGCAGTTAGAGCCAGTTTAGGCGAAGAATTTGGAATGCCAATAGGAACTAGAGTAACTGGTAAAATGGTCCATGCCTTAAAATTAATGGGCTTTGATAGAGTATATGACACAAATTTTGGTGCAGATTTGACCATAATGGAAGAAGGATACGAGTTTATCCATCGTATCAGCAATGATGGAGTTTTACCAATGATTACATCTTGTAGTCCTGGATGGGTAAACTATATTGAACACGAATATCCTGAATTATTAGATCATTTATCAAGTTGTAAATCACCACATATGATGCTAGGTTCAATGATTAAATCTTATTATGCAAAAGAAAATAACCTTGATCCAAAAGATATCTATGTTGTTTCTATTATGCCTTGTGTTGCTAAAAAAGGTGAAAAAGAACGTGAAGAAAACTTAACTGATGGTTTAAAAGATGTTGATGCGGTATTAACAACTAGAGAGTTAGGTAAATTAATTAAAATGTTTGGGATTAATTTCCGTGATTTAAAAGACGAAGATTTTGATCAAGACATGTTCGGTGAATACACAGGTGCCGGAGTTATCTTTGGTGCCAGTGGTGGTGTAATGGAAGCTGCCTTAAGAACTGTAACTGATGTTTTAACAAAAGAAGACTTAACTAATTTAGACTATCATGCAGTTCGTGGTGAAGAAGGAGTCAAAGAAGCTAGTTTAAAAATTGGTGATATGACAGTAAATGTTGCAGTTGCCCATAGTATGGTTCTAGCTAAACCTTTACTCGAAGAAATTAAAAACGGTACATCTAAATATCATTTCATTGAAATCATGGGATGTCCTGGCGGATGTGTTAACGGTGGTGGTCAATCATATGTTAATGCTTTAACTCGTAATAGCGGTTTTGACTGGAAACAAGCTCGTGCTAAAGCGTTGTATGATGAAGACTTAGCATTACCTGTTAGAAAATCCCATAAGAATTCACAAATTCAAAAATTATATGCTGATTTCTTAGGTGAACCAAACAGCGAAAAAGCACATCATTTATTACACACACATTATACAAGAAAAGAACGGTTTAAATAATTATCGTTAGGGGGGAATATATGAAGAAAATAATTAAATATTTATTATGTTTAATGATGATATTCACGATGATTGGGTGTTCAAATACAGAAACTAAAGATAAATCCAATACAGTTAAAATACTATGTCCTGCGGGAGCTCCGTCACTTGCCTTTGTCAGTGAGTATGAAAATATCAGTAAAAAAGGAAAAATAGATTTTGTTGATGGTAGCGATCAGCTTGTTGCTGAATTATCAAAAAATAGCAGTGATTACGATATTATTGTTGCCCCAATTAATTTAGGTGCTAAATTGATTGCTAGCGAACAAACCGATTATCGTATTCAAGGGGTTATTACCTGGGGTAATTTATACTATATTGGAACTAGTAACGAAGCATTAAATCAGACTGGCGAACTGGGTTTATTCGGTGAAGGTGCAGTTCCTCAAAAAATCGTTGATACTGTAAAAATTAATACTTCATTGACTCCTAAGTACTATCAATCAGCAACATTAGTACAACAACAATTATTATCGGGCAACATTCAAGTTGGAATGTTAGCTGAACCACTTGCAAGTGCAACGATTGCTAAAGCTAAACAAGCAGGAATTGAACTTTCAATTATTGCTGATTTACAAAAAGAATACGGTAAAGATGGTTATCCTCAGGCCGCTATCTTTGTTAAAGAAAATAACAGCTATGATGAACTATTTGAAGCAATCGATCAGTTCACTAATAATGATTACAATGGATTAAAAGACTATCTAGAAAAAATTGGTATCGAGACATTGAGTTTGCCAAGTGTTGAAATTACAGTTAAATCTATCGATCGTCAAAATGTCCATTATAAAAAAGCTAGTGAATGTTCTGAGCAAATTAAAGACTTCTTAAAATTATTTAACATTGATTATAATAAAAATATGTTAAGTTCATGAGACGTAAAATAATTACTTTAATATTAATTATTGGTTTATGGCAAGGTTTTGCTTTATCAATTGATAAAGCAGTAATCTTGCCTTTACCACTTGTAGTCTTTAACCAAATGTTCAACCTAGCAACTAGTCAATCCTTCTATATCGCAATTGGAGCAACTTTATCACGTGTTGCTTTAAGTTTCTTTTTAGCTTTAATAGTTGGGACCATCTTAGGCGTTTTTAGTGGCTTGTTTAAAAGTGTTAATGAATACTTAGCTCCAATTTTCTCATTCTTACAAACTATCCCTCAAATTGCCTATATTTTAATTTTATTGGTATGGTTTAAAAGTCTGACTGCATTGATCATCATTGTTTTATTGATGATTTTGCCAGTATTTTATAATAATGCTGTTAACGGTATTAAAAACATAAGTAACGATTTAAATGATGTTACGATTCTCTATCACCATCCATTTAAATTTAATCTAATTCATGTTTATCTCCCTTTAATCAAAGGGTATATCGTCTCAGCCGTTGAAACAGCTCTACCACAAAGTTTAAAGGTCGGTGTGATGGCTGAAATTTTTGTTTCCTCAAATCAAGGAATTGGTAAACAGTTGTATTTTGCTAGAGCACAAATTGATATGGTCAGTATTTTTGCCTGGACCATCTGGATGGTTATTATTATTATGTTAATTACATATTTTACTAATAAAATAATTAATAAAGATAAAAAGTAAAGAAGTCAAGCGATTTGCCATAACTAGCGCTAATCACACTTCTTTACTTTTTATCATCTACAATTATCTGAACTTTTCCACAACGTTTTCCTTTATATAAACGATCATCAGCACACTTTATCATAGTATTTAAATGCTTTGCTTTCATCGTATCTGAAATTCCAAAAGTCATCGTTATCTTAATAACATTACCCTCATAAATGAAAGAGTGCTGCCTTAAGAGATTATTAAAACGTTCAATTACATAAGTAAGTTCTTCTTTATTTGTATTAAAACATAAGAAAACAAACTCTTCACCACCCCAACGACATATATCAATATCATCAGGTATCTTATCTTTCATCAAATTTGCTAAACTATGTAATACATAATCACCACATAAATGACCATAAGTATCGTTAATAATCTTATAATCATCAATGTCGCCTATTACAATATTACAATCTAAATTAGGAGATGAATTTAAACTATCAAATAGATAATGACGTGTTCTAAGTCCTGTTAACTGATCATTATCAGCTATTTCTTGTAAATTTTCATTTAATTTATCTATTGCTTTTGAAGAAACATCAGAAATAAAAACACTGTATATCATAACAATAAAACAACAAACTGCATTAAATATTGAAAGAGTTAAAATAATATTTTTATCAGAAATTATATATATTGGAGCATCTTGGGTTGAACTGATTATTCTAATAATAATATAAATAAACACTTCAATAATTGCACATAAATAAGCCCATCTTGAATTTTTAAATGGCCAAAAATATACTAGCGATACCATTGCTAATAAGTACAAGGGAAAACCACTTTCCCATCCAAGTGTAAAAACTGTAATTCCAACAAATGTGATAACCTCAAGATGTACCGATAATACTGCAGTTCGATAATAGCCTTTATTTATTATTACCAGCATGATTCCATAAAAAATAACACTAAACAGATTGTAAACTACTAAAAAATTAAAGTTTAATAAATAGAAAATACATAAATAGATTAGATGCATAATTAATGCTAAAGCTACAATTTGTAAATACACACTTCGTACATAGTTACTATGAGCAGCTTTCCCCTTTTCATTCATCTAATCACCTTCGTTCATCTCTATTATAGTAAATTTATACCATTTTTCATATATAAACTTAAAATAAAAAGGAACCTAATAATTTGGGTTCACTTCATATCTCTCATAGACGATATTCCTTTTTATTTTGTAGCTATTCTATAAGAACAGTTTAATGATTTCTTAAATATTTTTCTTTAATATATTCAATTGTTTCATCTAAATTAGAATTCGCCAAGCGTTCAAGCATATCTCTCAAGATTCTATCTGTATTTTCATTAATCACATAATAGTGATGCGTCTTATTATAATAATCAAGTGGTGCTTTAAAATTAAACTGAGTTCCTTGATAAACCATCGTTGCAGCAACACGGTCGCAAAACATTTCAACAACATAATTAATTGGCATTTCAATGGCGATAATTCCTTTGCTAGTAAAATCGATCCAATATTCCCAATGATGTTTATTACGTCCTTTGTGATGCAGCCAGGCACTGCTATAACCAATAGTATCACGTTCATTACTATTTGGTGATTTATAGCCCAAATAATATTTAGCACCTGTTACTAATTCAGTCCAAGAATATTTAGATAAATCATGTTTTAACCCTTGTTTATACAAACCCAATCTGAAACATAATTTCATTACATAAAATTTATGTTTTGTAATTGTTTTAAAATGCTTAAACAGTTTCATTTAATTCACTTTCTGCCTTTGAAATATCGTCACTAGTATCTTCACGATATCGTGTAGCAAATATATCCTCTTGTTCATCCACTTCAACAATGTCAGCTAGATCTGGTAATTCTTCAAGTGTTGTTAAACCAAAAGTATCCATGAACTCATCAGTTACACCATACAAAATAGGCATTCCCGGAGTATCCTCTCGCCCAACCTCTTTGATCAAGGCTTTAGCTACGAGCTTACGAATCATTGCATCGCATCCAACTCCACGAATATCTTCAACTCCAGCCCGTGTAATGGGCTGATTATAAGCAATAATTGCTAATGTCTCTAAAGCAGCATTCGATAAACTAGCACTGCTTTGTTCGACCATCTTTTGATAATAAATAAAGTAATCAGCATTAGTAGCTAATTTATAACGTCCGCCAAAATTAACTAGAACAATCCCCTTTAAAGCTTTATTCCCATAAATTTCTGTAAATTGATCCATTAATAGCGTTGCTTCTTTTTTACTTATTTCTAATACTCCGGCTACTTGTTTAATATCAACACCATCATCACCAGCTAGATACAACATACCCTCAATAATATCTAAATAATTATTTTGTTCCATTAAACTTTCCCCTCTACATATATTTCTTCAAATAACCCATCTTGAATAATCTCTACTTCTTTATCTTTAGCTAAAACTAATATTGAAATAAAAGTTACAATAAAATAGAAACGGTCATGACGGTCAAATAATTCCTCAAATTTAACTTTCTTATTTACTCTTGTTTTAAAATAATTTCGTATTTGAGCTGTTCTTTCATCAATTGAAATATCTTTTTTAGCAATATGTGTATCCAGTGGTTTCATCATTGCTTTTCGCTGAAACATTTTTTGCATTGCTTTCATTAAATCATAAACTTCTAATCCTTCAGGAATCATTGAACTAGTATCCACAACATACTCGTCCATTGACTCTGCCGGTTTAATAATAACTGTTTGACGCTGTTCATATTTATCACGAATTTCATCTAAAACATCTTTATAACGCTTATACTCGATTAGTCGTTTGATCAAAGCTTCACGAGGGTCTTCTTGATATTCATCATTAATTGTCACCTTTTCTTTAGGAATCAGCATCTTACTTTTCATTTCAATCAAATCTGCCGCCATCACTAAATACTCTGACATGATTTCTAATTTAGAAGGATCCATAGCATGAATATATTGCAAATATTGATCTGCAATCAAAGACAATTCTAATTTTTCTAAGTCCATTTCTTTTTCCTTGATCAAATGTAGTAATAAATCTAATGGACCTTGAAAATCTTCAATTATTACTTGATATTCCACTATCGATACCTCCTTCACTTCGATTACGCATTTGTTATTATAACATATATATTATTGCTTTAGAAGTATTCTTTTAGGACCGTAACAAACAAAAAACTATAGCGTTTAAATCACGTTATAGTCTATTATGAGCCTCTTTTCGTCTTGGGCTTACGAATAATAAAATTAAGCATTTCTTTGCCATCAAAAGGATATAGAGGATATAAATAAGATACCCCAAATGGTTTTAAAGATACTAAATAACCAATTAAGATCACATGATAAATGACAAAACCGATCCATCCTAAAAAACCAACAAAAATAATTAAAAATATTTTTAAATATTTATTAGTAAGCGATAGCTCATAGTTAGGGGTTGCAAAACCACCGACATCACCAATTGCACAGAATAATAAAATTTCTTCACTAAAAATTCCTAAATCAATTGCAAACTGTCCTAATAATACAGCGGCAATCATCCCCATCGCATTTGACAAAGAGGTAGGAGTATGAATCGTAGCAATCCGTAACAACTCAATCGCTAATTCAACAAGCAAGACTTGTCCTAAAAAGACTAGATCAATAGTCCCCTTACTTGTCAATAGTAGCCATAAAGGTACTAAATAAATAGAAATTAATACTGCACTACAACGAATTAATCGTATAAAAGTCCCAATGATTGGTGTTTGACGATGCTCCTCAACATGCTCCAATATTTCAAATAATGTGGTCGGCAGCATCATTACTGAAGACGATGTATCGCAAATAATAGCAATATGACCATGAAGGATATGCGTAGCTACTACATCCGGGCGTTCACTATATCGAACAAGTGGAAATGGATTATATCCTTGATCTAAGATCATCTCTTCAACGGCACGATCAGACATGACCAAATCTTCATTTTTAATTTCTTTTATACGTTGTAATACTGTTTCCAGCATAGTTTGATCAACTGTGCTATCTAAATAACATAAACAAACATCTAAGGGATTATTTTTCCCAATCGTCTGTTTATTCATAACTAGATCAATCGTACGAATTCGTCGGCGAATCAAACCCGCACAAGTCAGCATCGATTCATTAAAACCATCTTTAGAGCCTCTGACGCTTTTTTCTGTCTCGGGTTCTTCTACAGAACGACTAGGAAAGTGACGAGTATCTAAAACATAAGTTTTATTGCGATAACTAATCATTGCACAACCAGTTAACATTGAATACATGGCCTTTTGATAATCCGGTTCGTCTTTAACATCACCATTATTTAAGCAATCTTTTAATGTTTCACCACGATGGTTGGTAATCCCTTCAACTAAATAAGCAATTAGATCATCAGAGCAAAGACTAGAAACATAATTAATTGTAACTTTTTCATTTTCAAAATCAAGCGTTCGGGTATTTAAATCAAATGATGGATTGTTATTGATCATGATTTTGGCTTAGTACAAATTGCAACTAAAAAAGCAAATAAAATAGCACTACTAATACCCGCTGCGGTTAAATCAAAAATACCCATCGCTAATCCAAAAACGCCAAATTCTTTAGTTGCTGCAAGCGCTCCATGCATCAACGAATGACCAAAACTTGTGATTGGCAATAATGCTCCTGCATGAAATATTTCAACTAGTTTATCATAGATATGAAACAAATCTAAAAAAGCACCAATAACAACAAATAGACTCGTAATATGTCCAGGAGTTAATTTTGAATATTCATAAATCAACTGTGCAATTACACAGACAAAGCCACAAAAAATAAATGCTAATAGATAATTCATTATTCAACAACCTCCAAACTAAAGGCATGGGCAATACAAGGTATACTTTGTTTTTGATTAGTCATAACCGGTGACAATAATGCCCCTGTTGTAATCACTAAAACCCGCTTGTACTTATGTTTTAACATTTTCTGATAGATGTACCCAAATGCTACTAAAGCACTGCACGAAGGCCCACTCCCACCTTGATTAACATCTTGATCACTATCATATAATAGACAGCCGCAATCATCATACTCATTATAGGTAACACTATTTTCATTCATTAATTCCTTCATAATCGATTTCCCATAAGTTGATAAATCACCAGTAAGAATCAAATCATAATCAGTTCCTTGCCGGTTTAAATCTTTTAGATGATTAACTAATGTATCAAAGGCTGCTGGTGCCATTGCTCTTCCCATGTCATTAGGATCACTTTGGTTCATATCAATAACACGACCAATAGTTAATGCTTCTATTCTAACAGCGCTAGGATTATTATCAAGAATTACACTGACTGCACCTGTAGCTGTCGTTGTCATTGTTTCTTTACGTTGGACACCATATTCAATTGGATAACGAAATTGTCTTTCAGCAGTTGCATTATGGCTGCAAACAAAACAATTTGCATTATGAATACAATGATTTTCAATTAACATTGAGGCTGTATTAATAACTAGCCCCATTGTTGCACAAGCACCATACATCGCCATAAATGGTCTTTGAAAATCTTTAGCAGTGTAATTACTGGCAGTGACTTGATTATTTAAATCTCCACCTAAAAAGACATTAATGTCATCTTTTTTCAACTTTCCTTTTTTTAAAGCATGACTAATCGCATCTTGAAGCATTGCCATTTCTGCTAATTCATAAGATTTATGTCCAAAATGAAAATCAGGGTAGTGTCTATCAAAATATTGACCTAACGGTCCATTAAATTCGTCAATCCCGCACGTTGTTCCTGTTGCTCTAACATAAACATTATTCAACTGCATTGAACTACCAGATAAGACTGATGACATAACGAATACCTCCTAACACAAACGAAGCAACAATCCCAAAAGTAATGACTGTTCCTCCTAATTTAAACATATTAGCTCCTATACCTGTTACTAAACCTTCGCTTTTAGCTTCTAAGGCACTAGAAGTCATACTATTAGCAAATCCAGTAATTGGGATAAAAGTTCCAGCTCCTGCCTTTTTTCCAATTCGATCATATATTCCCAATCCTGTCAAAATAGCAGCAGCCAAAACAATCGTAATAATCATCATTGGTGTTGCTTCTTTTTCACTCACATCAAAAATATACATGTAAAACTCTAAAATGCCTTGACCGACAGCACCGATAATGCCACCATAAATAAATGCACTTAAACAATGCTTCCCCACTTGTTTTTGGGGTTTTAAATCTTCAGCAATTTCATTATACTGTGATGTATTCATATTATTCACCTCACAATATTTTTTCCATATTAAAAAAAATTAAACAAAAAAGAGTCAAAACTGACTCTTATAGGCGTTTTAACACTCTTAAAACACTATATCCTAAAATGATATCTACTGGAATCATGATACATTCTTTAATGACTCGGATAAATAACGATAATGTAAATGGAATTCCATACATAACTTGTAACCAATAAGGCGTTAACATAAATGTAATTACCATTTCAACTAATACTACCGAAATCAACCACAGATTAAACAAATGATATTCCTGATCATTTAATTTCTTTTTATAATAACGCATAACAGTAAACAAGACACTTATCATCACAATACAAACCACACTAATTATTATTTTAAAATTAAGTGTAATGTCTACAACATTCTTAGAAATAACTACTTGATCTAAACTAAATACATAAAAGCAAGCCCCTATTCCTAAAAAAATTAAAATTACTTGGATTGCCTTTTCTAAATAATTCATATAATTTTCTTTAATCGTGGCAACTACAATGGATGGAATCAAACATTGTAATACCGCACTCAAAGTAAATCCTAAAAAAGGAAATCCCGTTGGTGTCACAATTAATCCAACTAAATCAACAGCAAGACCAATTATATAACAATATCCTGGTGCAAGTATTATCCCTGCTAAAAGCATTGGGATTACTTCAATTGAGATTTTTAGACTCTCAAAACCAAACAAAGGTATCATAATCGATAACCTTTTTAAAATAGCGGCTAAAACAATAAATAAAGCTGCTAATGTGAGTGATTTAGTATCACTCTTAATTGGAAATTTCCAAAATACAAAAATTCCAATTAAAACTAAAATAATTCCGCAAATAATTTGAATCATAACTTGATTGCTACTTATTTACAATCTTTCCTGCTTCAACCTCATTTCTAGTCCACAGGCGTTAATTCCGATCACTGACCGTACATGCGATTGCTACTAAAAAGTAGACTCCCCCTTTTTCTAAATTATATACAAGATTGTATACAATGGAAATAATACTACAAATTAGCAGACACTTCAACATATTTAATTATTCATCAACAAAGCCTAAGTACTCCTTTTTACAAATTACAAGCATATCATCACGTTTTATCCGTGTTTTACCATCAGGGATAATCATTTTATTATCACGTTTAATTAAGACTACTAAAAACTTATTACGAGGATTGATCATCGCTAGAGTACAATCGATCCAATGATGATGCTCTTCAATGTATTCCTCATCTAAATAAATATCATTTCCTTCGTAACCTGGTGCACACATAATCAATAGATCACCTTTTAAAACCCTTGTTGTCCCTTTAGGTAAGATCATCTGATTATCGCGAATAATTGTAGCAACTAACATATTAGTCGGCATTACAATATCAATTAATGTTTGATTTATCCATGGATGATCATCACTCAAATAAACTCGAATTAATTCAAATGAGCTATCATCACTATAATCATTAAATGTTTTCATTGTATCATTTTGATCATCTTCCACTTTGAGCCATTTTGCTACTAAAGGCAATAGACTCCCTTGAAATGTTATTGAAAGTAAAGCAACGAAAAAGACAATATGAAAAATGTCATTATTCGTATATGCAGGTGATACCACTGTCATGATTGCAAAAACAATCGAAGCCGCACCTCTTAAACCACACCAGGAAATAAACAATTGTTGTTTAAACGGTACTCTAAACGGCGTTAAACAGATAAATACCGTTAACGGACGCGCAACAAAAGTTAAAAATAGTGTAATTAGGATAGCAGAGCCTATTATATCGGGAATTTGTGACGGGAAAGACAATAAACCTAGTAAGAAAAACAACAAGATCTGCATCATATGAGAAATACTGTCAAAAAAATGAACTAGTGAAACTTTCTTTTTTAAACGACTATTTCCTAATATTATTCCAAATAGATAAACACTTAAAAAACCATTTCCATTCAGTGCTACTGGTAATGCATATGCTAACAATGCTAGAGCAGCTACAAAAATCGATTTTAAGCCAACTTCATTTAATTGAATCTTATCTAAATAATTTTTTGCTAAAAGACCAATTACTACACCACTAATAATCCCGAATATTATCTGACTAAAAATAAGCATATAAATATTAGTTTTCCCGCTTGATAAAAGGGTCAAAATAATAATTGTCAGCATATATGCTGTAGGATCATTACTTCCACTTTCCATTTCAAGCAATGGAGCAATACCTGCTTTTAGATTTAAACGCTTCATTCTTAAAATACTAAATACTGAAGCCGCATCAGTTGAAGCCATTACTGCTCCAATCAGCATCCCTTCAATTAAACTAGTGTGCAATACCCAATAACAAAATAAACCAACAAAGCCACAAGTTAAAATAACGCCAAGTGTCGACATTATCGTTGCTCTAATAAGTACCGGTTTAGCACTATTAAAATTCAAACAAAAACCACCATAAAACATAATATAAATTAATGCAAATGTACAAATTTGCTCACTTATAATAAAATCATCAAAGCTGATTTTAAACAAGCCATCACTTCCAAATACCATTCCCAACAAAATAAAAATCAATAAAGTTGGTACTCCAAATTTAGATGAAAGCCTTGTTGCAAGAATACACACAATTACTACTACTGCAATCAATAATAAAAATAACGTCATGTCATTCCTCCTATCTTTGTATTATTATATCATATCTAATTAAAAATAATAAATAAAACTCATTATGAAATTTTTTTAGCAAAAAAAGAATCAGTATTACCTGATTCTAACTTCTATCAATTATATATTCCCTTACCTTAGAGATGAAATATAACGATCCCGTTACAAATACTGTCCCCTCATGAGTAAAAGCCTTATCAATCGCTGTTTTAAAATTTGGCTCAATTTTAACATCAAAGCCATTTGCTAATGTCTTAGCATCACTAGCTCGAACATGTTCAAATTCACAAATAGTTATATCTTTAGTTAATTGTAACAATTTTTCAATCATATGTTTATAATCTTTATCCCGTAAAGCACTAAAGATTATTTTTATATTGTCATATTTTTTAGCACATTCATAGAAAGCATCAATTCCTTCTTTATTATGAGCACCATCTATAATAATCAAAGGTTCAATATTAATTATTTCAAATCTACCAGCCCAGCGAGCATTATACATTCCCTGAAGTAAATCATCATCACTAAAATCAACAAATTGATGTTCTTTTAAATATATCAGTGCTTCTAGTGCTAAAGCACTATTATTAATCTGATATAAAGCCGGTGTATCAAGAATAATATCATAATCACGATAATGATAACTAACATTATTCCCATCAATAATTTTAGTTATTGGTTTTAAAGTTATAAGCTCACTATGATGTTTTAAACAAACATCTCTAAATACAGCCAAACATTCTTCCTTTGTTTCCCCGGTTAAGTAATCAATTCCTTCTTTAACAATTCCAGCTTTATTTAAAGCAATACTTTGATAATCATGACCTAAATAATCAACGTGATCTAAACCAATATTAGTATTGATTGCTAATTTAGGCATAATGATATTCGTTGCATCCAATAAACCGCCTAATCCTACTTCAAATAACGCAAAATCGACATTCTGCTCAATAAAATACATAATTGCAATAAATACTTCAATTTCAAACATTGAGATTTCATATTTTAACCATAGTTCCACATATCGATTTGCATATCTAACCATTGTTTCTTCATCAATGAACTGGTCATTGATACGAATAATATCTAATCTTGAGTATAGTGCTGGTGAGGTAAATGTTGCAATCCTATATCCCGCCTGTTTTAAAACTTCTTTAATATAATTAGTAGTTGAACCCTTTCCATTTGTCCCACCAATATGAACACAGTCAAGAAATAACTGAGGATTTCCTATATCTTCCATATAATGTTTAAAATTATTAAGGCTGTATACCCGATCTTTTTGACTATTTATAAAATTAACTACCTCATCATAAGTATTAAAACGTTTATTGACTACCCTTTGTTTAAGCATTGGATAATATAATATACCATTTTTCTTAGTTAGATCACCGACCATTTTAAAACCTAAGTTTAAATAAAATCCTTTAGCCCCAATTCCAGAATTAACTTCAAGATCAGCTAAAGCCAAATTATCAATCAACTCAAATAATTTTGTTCCAATCCCATTTCCCTGATAATCATTATCAACAAATAATAAACTTAGATGTTTTCCCTGAGTAAGTGTAATAATCCCAATTATTTTTTTATTCTCTAAACATATATAAGTCAAATTTTGTTTATTACGATAAAATGTATCACAATTTACTTGATTAAAACTATTAATTCCCTCTTGATCAAAGTCTTTATAAATATCTTTTTTAGCTACTCGTGCAACTAATTCAATTGCTTCTTTTATTTCATTTTCTTTTAATATTCTATATTCCATATTCTCCACCTTAGAACATTATAGAATAAAAGAAGTGGCTAAGCCACTTCTTTTTTTAGAATTTTTCAAATTGATCAATATTTAAAACAAATACGGTTGCCCCACCAACTAAAACATCAACCATAATTGGTGTAAAGAATTCTCCCATCTCTGTTGGAGGAACAGTAGGTTCTTTTTCTACCCGTTTCTTTGAATGTGCTTTGATAATAGAAATACAGTCTTCTACTTTATCATCATTAGTTCCAACAAAAAATGTTGTATTTCCTTTTTTCAAAAATCCCCCAGTAGTAGATAATTTAGTTACGAAGTATCCGCCTTCAGTAAGAGCTCCTTGAACCGATGAGCTGTCATCTGAATTAACAATTGCGATTATAAGTTTCATATTAACTCCTCCTTATACTTCTTATACATATATTATACTACGATTTTTCAAAAGATAGTACAAATATAATAATTAAAGTATTTCATTATGTTGAATAGGTAAGAAGATAGATTCATATTCATTTAAAACATAAGAATCTGTCATCATTGATAAATAGTCAGCAACTATTAATGCTGGATCATTTTTACTATATGCCGGAGCCATCTTATTAACAAATGCTTTTATTTTACAATCATGATTATTAGGATCAGTTAATTCATCATAATAAACATGATATAACTGATTAATCATTCGGACTAATTTTGTATTTTCTTTTACTAGCACCGGATGTTGATGAACCCGATTGGATAAAAAATTCAATAAAGTTTTCAAAGCACTAAACACTTCATTAGAAAAGCGAAGATATGGCTTTCCATAACTATGAATAACAATATCTCCAATCAATCGATTTATCATTGATTTATTATCAAAACCTAAAATATCAGTTACCTCTTTAGGAAGATCAGACTGTTTAATGATTCCTACTTTAATTGCGTCTTCAATATCTTTACCAATATATGAGATAACATCTGACACCCGAACAACACAGCCTTCTAATGTCATTGGACGAATAATTAAGCTAGTATTCTTTTGGTGCCAACAATCTTCATATTCCTGCCAAAATTGCGCAATAGTTTTATCATAATCCGGCATATATTTTTTCGATAACATTTCACCGTTATGACACAGAATCGCATCTAACACTTGTAAAGAGACATTATAACCGATTCCATCGCGTTCAATAAAAAGAATATTCCGTACACTATTAGCATTATGGGCAAAATATCCAAATCCCTTTATCTGCAGAATTTTATCAAGAGCTTTTTCTCCAACATGTCCATATGGTGCATGGCCTAGATCATGTCCTAAAGCCGCCGCTTCAATCAAATCTTGATTTAAAGCAAGACCACGACCAATCTGACGAGCAATCCGACTCACCCATTGGACATGAATAGAACGCTTTGAAATATGAGCATTATTAAAAAAAGATAATGCTTGAGTTTTATCAACATATCGCTGATATGATTTACAATATAAAATTCGATCAATGTCTTCTTCAAACGGCCATCGGATATCAAATTCTTCACGATTTCTAATCGTCTGTTTTACTTTTATACAATCACGATTTTTAGTGGCATAGATAGAAAGCTGATCATCGGCCTCTTTAGTCATTCGTAATGCATTTTTTATGACTATTTCTTCTTTTTTCATTGGAACACCTCTCTATATTCTACACGATTTTTTCTTATTTATGCTACTTTCGCCAAAGTGATGGTGAAAACAAAAGCAGCATTGGGAAAAGTTCTAAACGTCCTGCCAGCATGTCGAAAGTTAAAACTATTTTAGAAACATCTGGCAACGAACCAAAATTACTTACTGGTCCAACAACATCTAAACCAGGACCGATATTATTTAAACAAGAAGCAATAGCTGAAAAAGCACTTTTAAAATCAAGATTAAGAAATGTTAAAATCAATAACGATAGAGCAAATATCGTAATATATACGACTAAATATGCATGAATCGTTCTGATTACATTATCTTCAACCGGTTGATTTTCAAATTCAACTGCACGAACGCTATGGGGATGTAATAATTTATGCAGTTCATTTCTTGCATTTTTAAAATAAATTACAATTCTTGATACCTTGATTCCACCACCAGTTGAGCCTGAACAAGCACCAACAAACATCAATGATAATAATATTACTTGTGAAAATACTGGCCATTGCCCATAGTCAGCAGTTACAAATCCTGTCGTCGTTATGATTGACCCAACCTGGAAACTTGAATAACGGAATGCAGATAAGATTGAATCATATAATGGTAAAATATTAATCGTAATTAAAGCTATTGCAGCAACAATTATAATCAAATACCAGCGCAATTCTTCGCTTTTTAATACTTCCTTGATTCGCCCTAAAATGAAGAAATAAATCAAGTTAAAATTAATTCCAAATAAGATCATAAAAACAGTTATCACACCATCAATATAAGCACTATCATAAGCAGCGATACTTGCGTTTTTAATTCCAAACCCTCCTGTACCAGCGGTTCCAAAAGCATTCAAAATGCAATCAAATAACGGCATTCCGCCAAATAGTAAAAGAATTATTTCAATAACCGTCATAATTGCATAAATCACATATAAGATTCGTGCAGTTAATCGTACTTTAGAAACCAATTTTCCAACCACCGGTCCAGGAACCTCAGCTCGTAAAATATGTAATGAACGTCCTGAAGCAATCGGGATAAATGCGATTACAAACACAAGAATCCCCATTCCTCCAACCCAATGTGTAAAGCTTCGCCAAAATAAACTTGTATGGCTTAATGCCTCCACATTGGATAAAATCGAAGATCCGGTTGTTGTAAAACCCGATACAGTTTCAAACACCGCATCTACATATGAAGGTATCTCACCAGTTAAACAAAACGGAATGGCCCCTAATAATGATATCAATAACCAGCTCAATGCTACGATAGCAAAACCCTCACGAGCATAAATATTCTTTTTACGAGGAGCTTTTCTTGAAATTAGAATTCCTAAAGCCAGCATTATTATGCCAAGTATCGCATAATAAACCCCCTCTGTTTCTTGATAAATCAACGAGACAATTACTGGCATGAACATTAATAAACCGGTAATTGTTAATAACTTACCGATTGTAAAAACAATCATTTTTTTATTCATCCTGCTTATCTCCTTATAATATCATTTAGACTTTTCATTGTCTCACCACGAGAAATAATGACTAAATGATCCCCTAATTCAATCGTCGTATCCCCCTTAGGTACAATTGTTTCATTTTCTCGGGAAATAGCAGCAACTAACACATGATTCTTTAAATTCAAATCATTTAACGTCATTCCTAAAAAAGTTATTTTAGGTGTAGCGATAAATTCACTAGCTTCCACTTCACCATCTACAATCTTATATAAAGTTTTAACACTTGAATCATCATCTTTATTCATTTTTGCTCGAACATAACGAATTATTTGACCAGCAATAATTTTCTTTGGAGCTACGATACTATCAACCTTTAGACTATCCGCAAGACCTGTAAAACTCATCCGAGTAACTTTAGCAATAGTCTTTTTATGATAAATATTTTTAGCATACAAAGATAAAATTAAATTTTCTTCATCTAACCCTGTCAATGCTAAAAAAGCATCTGTTGTCTCTAAACCTTCTTCTAATAATACCTCTTCATCACTTCCATCTGCATTAATAACAGTAACAAACGGTAATTTTTTAGCAAGCACACGACAATGTTCAATATCCTTTTCAATGATTTTTACTTTTATTCCTTGAACCCCTAACTGTTTAGCTAAATAATAAGCAATCTTTCCTCCACCAACAATTAAAACATTTTTTATCCTATTTGTAACAATGCCAATATCTAAACAAAATCTTGATAAGTCTCGATGTGATCCTGTAATAAATAAATGATCACCTGGTTTAATAATATAATTACCATCTGGTATAATTACTTCTTCATTGTGACTTACAGCACATACTAAAATATTAGTCTTAGTAATACTATGTAATTGACTTAGCGGAATATCACGTAAATAACTATCTTCTTCTACATAAAATTCTGCCAATTCAACTTTTCCACGAGCAAAGGTATCAACCTTTACAGCCGAAGGAAATGATAATGATCTTCTAATCTCATTTGCTGCTTCTAATTCAGGATTAATAATCATTGAAAAACCTAACTGATTACGCATAAAATCACGTTGTTTAGAATAATCGGGATTTCTTACTCGAGCAATTGTATGGCGAGTCCCCATTTGTTTTGCCATTAATCCAGCTAAGATATTTAATTCATCCGATGCAGTAACACAAATAATCAAATTTGCTGTAGTTGCCCCTGCCTCCATCAAGATATCATAAGAACCACCATTACCTACAACTCCAATGACATCATATAAGTTTACTACATCTTCTATTTTTTGTGCATCCTGGTCAATCACAATAATATCATGATCCTCGTTGGACATATGCTTAATTAAAGTTTTTCCAACCTTACCAGCACCCAAAATTATAACATTCATAAAGAATAGCCTCCCTTGATAATAACCAAATTGTAGTCCATTTTCCTATATTTCTCAATAGGAATTCGGCAAATACATAAGAAGTTTACCAAATTGAAACATTTTTACAAGGACTTAATAAGTTCTTATAAGATTAACAATTTTTATATCATTTAATTTTAAAATAGATTTCTCATTTTCATTAACTATGATTCATTAGTATAAATTTAAATAACTTAGCCTATATTAGCCTTCGTAAACCATTTATAACAAAATAAAAAAGGACTAAATAAACTAAATCCTATAGATGACACTCCTCTTTATTTTGTGTCTTTTCTATAGGATTTAGTTTAAAAAGTGTCCTTATTTAGTCATATAATCGAATCTTTCCAGTTCTTTAGTCTTACCAATTACCAAGAAATGATCCCCATTTTGGATCACATATTCTGGAGCAACATCTAGAGAAAGATGATCTTCATCACCATGTTTGATTCCAATAATATTCATATTATAAACACGACGAATATTTAAATCAATAAAATTCTTTCCTACCCAATCAAGTGGTGCTTTAATTTCAACTACTGAATAATCTTCATCAAGTTCAACTAAGTCAACAATACTTTTTCTCAATAAACTCTTAGCTACTTTAAGTCCCATATCTTTTTCAGCACGAATAACTTTATTAGCCCCTACCTTTTCAAGAATTTTCATAAATTGTTTATTTTTAGCCTTGGCAATAACATATGGAACACCCAATTCTTTTAAATTCATAGTTGCTAAAACAGCTTCTTCCAAATGTGTTCCGATTGCAACAATAGCAACATCAATATCCTCAATACCGATAGCTCGCAGCTCTTCTTGATCAGTAACATTCGCTACAACTGCTTTCGTTACTTCATCAGCTACCCGCTCAACACATGATTCATCTTGATCAACAGCAATAACCTCACAGCCATATTCTGCCAATGTTGTTGCGACTGTTGAACCGAAAATTCCTAATCCTAATACTGCATATTGTTTACTATTCATCTTTATACCCTCTTTTTATCCTAATAAGATATTCCCATCAGGATACCTTACCTCTTTTTTACTTGCTTGCATATATGATTTTCTTGCAAAAGAAATCATCATTGTAATTGGTCCGATTCGACCAATATACATCAACATAATTATTACAATTTTACCGAAAACACTTAAATACGGTGTTAGTGAAGCACTTAATCCTACCGTTGCTCCTGCAGAAACAACCTCAAAACAAATATCAATAAATGGTGCCTGTTCGGTAATACTCAAAGCAAATATACTTAAAAATACAATTGCTAATGCCATAGAAATAATCGCAAATGAACGCACAATTAAACGTTTAGGAATTCTTCTTGAAAAAGCTGTTACTTCTTTGCGTCCATGATAAATATTGTATACTTCTAATACACCTATTGCAAACGTTACTGTTTTGATTCCTCCAGCAGTACCTGCAGGTGAACCACCAATAAACATCAATACACACATCATCAACTTCGTTGAAGGATGTAAACTTGCCATGTCAACTGAAGCAAACCCAGCCGTTCTAAGAGTTGCTGATTGAAAAAAAGAAATCTGTATTTGATCAAATAGAGGTAGTCCTCCAATTGTTTTGATATTATTAAATTCACACAAATAAAATAAAACAGCTCCTGCTAATAACAATACTACTGTTGCAATAATAACCAGTTTTGTATGTAATGAAAAACTTTTAAATAAATGTTTTTTACTAAATTTCGACCGTTTTCCATACTCTTTTTTTATACAATGAGCAACATCAAACCAAACAACAAATCCAAGACCACCCATTATAATCAAACCTGGAATAACCAAATTGATAATCAGATTATTTTGATATCCAATCAATGAGTTAGCTCCTAGCACATCAAATCCAGCATTACAAAATGCTGAAATCGAGTGAAAGATTGAATAATAAATTCCTTTCACGATTCCAAAATCAGGAATAAATACAAATGCTAGAATGATTGCACCTAACCCTTCAACAATAAATGTATATTTAATTACATTTTTTACAAACTTAGGCAGATCATTTAACGATGGCTGATTTAAAGCTTCTTGTAAAACCAACTTATTTGTAAGAGATATTTTCTTTTTGACCATTATTAATAATAAATTTAAAAAAGTCAAAAAACCTAACCCACCAATTTGAATTAAAATAATAATAACGATTTGTCCTAATATATTGAACTGTTCACTTGTTACTACAGGTACTAATCCTGTTACACAAGTTGCTGAAGTAGCAATAAATAAATTATTTAAATATGCTGTCGGTGTTGTATTATTACAAATTGGCAGCATTAACAAAACTGAACCAATTAAGATAACTGCTAAAAAGCTAATGGCAATCTGTCTTGTTGGTCGCATAGGATGGTGCTCATGATGCATCTTTAAAGTCGAGACCTTCATTTTTTATCCTCCTAAAAGAACAAGTGGTCAATTAATATTTTTGCGCCCATCACAATTAATATTAATCCACCGGCTAATTCTGCTTTACTCTTATATTTTTCACCAAATACATTACCAACTTTGACCCCAATTACACAAATAATAAAGGTAATAATTCCAATCATGCTTACTGAAAGCAATAATGACACATTAAAGAACGCAAAAGTAATGCCAACAGCTAGGGCATCTATGCTGGTAGCAATTGACAACATGATCAAATCCCCTAATCTCAAACTATCATCTTGACATTCATCATCATCACTTGATAATGCTTCTTTAATCATATTCGCCCCGATTAAAGCTAATAAGATAAAAGCAATCCAGTGATCAATAGCTGCAATCTTATTGGCAAATGTTGTTCCTAAAACATAACCTAATGCCGGCATTAAAGCTTGAAACACCCCGAAAAAAGCAGCAATGATAATAGCTTTTTTATAGTTCATTCTTCGCATTGCTAAACCTTTACAGATTGAAACTGCAAAAGCATCCATTGCTAAGCCCACTCCAATGAGGGCTATTTCTATTATTGACATTCCTTATCTATTCCCCTTTTAAAATAAATTCACTACATTTTAAACCATCTATTGCACTAGACATAATTCCACCAGCATACCCAGCGCCTTCACCAATCGGCATGATTCCCTTAATATTACTTTGAAAATTTTCATCACGATATAAGCGTACTGGTGCTGAACTTCTAGATTCAACTCCTGAAAGCATTGCTTTTTCTGTAAACCCTGTAAATTTATGATTCATTAATTGTAATCCTTCTTTTAAAGCAAGATTGACCTCATTACTAAATATTTGACTTAATTTAGCATATCTCACATTTGGTTGAACACTGCAGCTTACTTCTTCCATTTTTAAATCCAGAGTATCATTTAAATAATCTTCAACCCTCATGACTGGCACACTATAATCTTTACCACCTAATTCAAAAGCTTTTTGTTCTAATTCTCGTTGATAGGTAATACCAGCTAATGGATGCGAACTAGCAAAATCTTCAGGTCCCACAGTAACCAGAACTGCACTATTAGCATTTGCTTCATCACGAGCTTGATTACTCATTCCATTAACAACGATTCCACCAGCCTCACTACTTGAGTTTATAACTTTACCTCCCGGACACATACAAAAAGTATATACTCCACGACCATTACTAGTTTTGACCGCTAATTTATAATCAGCAGCTTTTAAACTTGGATGATTCGCATATTTACCATATTGATGCTCATTTATGAATGACTGCAAGTGTTCAATTCGAAGTCCTACCGCAAATGATTTTTGCTCCATTTTTATTCCTTTTTGATATAGCATTTCATAAGTGTCTCGAGCACTATGACCAATTGCTAGAACTAATTTATCTAATTCCATCGTAGTTTTAATATTATTTTTTTCAACAACAATGTTTACTAGCTGATCATCTGCTAAATTAACATCAACTAATTTTGTCTCAAATAACACTTCACCACCATTAGCAATAATCGTCTCACGCATACTTTTAACAACCTTAATTAAATAATCAGTCCCTACATGTGGCTTATTTACATATAAAATATCACTTTCAGCACCATGCTTAACAAAGGTTTCAAGAATAAATTTTTTTCGTTTATCCTTAACCCCAGTTGTTAATTTGCCATCACTAAAAGTTCCTGCTCCCCCTTCCCCAAATTGAACATTACTATCAGGACTTAATTTCCCTGTTTTAAAAAAGTTATCGATATCTTCTTTCCTCTGTTCAACCGCATTGCCACGTTCAATCAATGTTACCTTTTGATGAGCCCGCGCCAAATTATAAGCGCAAAAAAGTCCAGCGGGACCACTGCCTACTACTACAATATGCTCGTCAGTTGATTTTAAAACCGGATAGTCATAAGCAACTACTTTTGATAAGTTTAATTTAGGATATTTTTTTATCATTAAATCTTCATTCTCGACAGTAAAATTAAAACTACAAACAAAGTGAACTTTGTTTTTTCTTCTTGCATCAACAGCCTGTTTAACTAGTTTAACGTCAAATATTTTATTTTTAGAAATATTTAATTGTTGTGAGATTATTTTTCGATAATCTGCCAGTTCCAAAGGAACTTTTACATTATTTATTAATAACATTTTTTTACCTGCTTATTCATTATTGTTTTAGCGATATGATGGCCTGAAGCAAAAGCAAAATGTAAATTATATCCGCCACAATCACCATCAACATCTAAAAGCTCCCCAGCCAAATATATTCCAGGGTATTTAATCACTTCCAAATTTTCATCTATTTCATCCAAACTAACCCCACCACTCATAACTTGAGCTTTACTGTAATCATATGTATCGATAATTTTAAAGCGGATATCTTTTAAATTATCAATATCTTTTAATATTTTAGCTAATTTATCATTGAAGATTCCTTCTAAATAATAATGACCAAATCTATCATGCCGCTCTTTTAAAAATCGTTCTAATTCTTGGCTAGTATATTCCTCCATTAGATCTAAACTAATCTCTTTATTTCCGCAATAACGTGATAATAATCGTGATAACTGCATAATACATATTCCTGATAACCCATTATCACTAAATAACACTTCACCATTTTGACTTTCAATTAATTTTCCATCTACTAATAAACTCGCTTTACATTTAGTTCGAACGCCTTTTAAGCTTCGGTAGGCTGGTTTGGTTTTTATTTGAACTAGACTAGGATACAACTTTGTCACCTTTAAATCAAGCAATTTAACCAAATCATAACTATTTTTGCCTGATAATAAAGAAGCAGGTGAGCCTGTTGCAATAACAATATTATTACAAAAGTATTCACCTTTATTAGTTTTAACTATATACCCATCCTTTTTAACGATAATATTTTTAGCCTGACACTCTTCAATTAAAGCAACTTGATCAAAATTATTCATTAAAGCATTTTTTACGGTTAAACTTTGATTAGAACGCGGATAAAGAAGTGTTCCCACCTGTCGAGTCATTACTCCAATTTGGTTAAAATATTTTCTTGCATCAAAGGCATGAATAATCCTCTTAATCTTGGATTCATCAGTATTGTAAAAATACATATCTAAATTAGTATTAGATAAATTACAGCGACCATTACCACTAGCTAAAATTTTTCGTCCTGCCTTATTTGATTGTTCAAGAATAATTACATTATGATTACTTTTAGCTAGTTCATGACCACAAATCAGTCCACTAGCTCCAGCTCCAATAATTACTGTTGTTTCCATACATTGCTCCTTTTAATGCCTAGATTATAGCATACTCGCTATTTATTTAAAACTAATCTTAATGTTTTTAGCAGAGTTCTTTTGAATTAGAAAAGGATGAACTACTATTTTATTCCATGAAACCTTTTTGATTATTTTAAAACAACTGCTTTTTATCTATTAAACTCTGCTTTTTCCTCATAAAATCAGAATATTTATCTCATTTAAAACGCCCCTTGATAATATTAATCGATAAGTGTATAATTTAAAAGAATTTATCACTTTAAGGAGGAGTTATTTATGGGTAGAGCACATGAGGTGCGCAAAGTTGCAATGGCAAAAACAGCAGCAAAAAAAGCTAAATTGTACTCACGTTATGGTAAAGAGATTTACTTAGCTGCAAAAGCAGGTGGACCTGAACCAGATGGTAACTTAGCATTACGTCGTTTAATTGAAAAAGCTAAAAAAGAACAAGTACCCGCTGATGTTATTAAAAGAGCAATTGATAAAGTAAAAAGTGGTGTTACTGAAAATTATGAAGAAAAAGTATTTGAAGGGTATGCTAATGGTGGAGCTACTTTAATCGTTAAATGTCTAACTGATAATATTAATCGTACTATTTCATCAGTACGTCCTGCTTTTACAAAGTCAAAAGCAAAATTAGGAAATGAAGGATCTGTTTCATATTTATATGACGTTATCAGCGTCGTTGCTTTTAAAGGACTAGATGAAGAAACTGTTTTAGATGCTTTAGTCATGGCTGAAGTTGATGCTCAAGATATTGTTAGTGAAGAAGATGGAACTATCAAAATTATTGGTGAACCAACTGATTTATATAAAATCAAAGAGGCAATTGAAGGTATTAAATCTGATATTGAATTTGAAATAGATGAAATTCAGACTTTACCACAAGACACTGTTGAACTTGAAGGTGAAGATATGGAATTATTTGAACGTTTAATGAATAATCTTAATGATTGTGATGATGTTGATCAAATTTATCATAATGTTGCAAATTACGACGAGGGAGAATAATTCTCCCTTTTTTTACAAGGAGGTATTTTATGCAAGTAACTTATATTTATAACAGTGGGTTTTTAGTTGAATTGGATAAGCATATTTTACTATTCGATTATTATCAAGGAACAATTCCCCCGCTTAATCAAAATAAACCATTATATGTCTTTGTCTCTCATTTTCATCATGACCACTACAATCCTGCAATTTATCAAATCAACCATCCTAAAATCACTTATATTATCGACCGAAAAATCAATAATACTGGAATTAAAGTTCGCCCTAGCGAAATATATGAAATTGATGATTTGTATATTCAAACCCTATTATCAACAGATGCAGGTGTAGCTTTTGTTGTAAAGGTTGAAAATAAACAAATTTATCATGCTGGTGATTTACACTGGTGGCACTGGATTGGTGAACCTGAGGCTGACAACAAATATCAAGCTGGAACTTTTAAAAAAGAAATTAGTAAAATTAAAGATATTCATTTTGATTTAATGATGATTCCTCTAGACCCTCGTCTTGAAGAAAGTAGCTGGTGGGGTATGGAGCATATTTTAAAAAATATTAAAACAAAATATGTTTTGCCAATGCATTTTACTGATAATCCTAAAATGATGCTTAAATATCTCAATCACGAACCTTTGAAACAGTATAATAATATTTTAAAGATAAATAATGAAGGGGAAATATTTATTATTGGTGATAACAATGATGATTAGACCTTATTTACATAATGCTAAATACTATGAAACCGATCAAATGGGAATTATTCATCACTCTAACTATATTCGCTGGTTTGAAGAAGCAAGAATCGATTATATGAACCAAATTGGTTTAACATATAAAAAAATGGAAGAAGAAGGTATCATTTCTCCTGTTTTATCAATTAATTGTAATTATCAAAAAATGATGTATTTTGATGACCTTGCTATAATTGAAGTTAAAATAACTAAATATACTGGTGTCCGCTTCGCCTGTGAATATAAGATATATAATCAAAAACATACACTTTGTACTACTGGCAACTCTAATCATTGTTTTACTGATCGGAGTGGACGACCAATTAATTTAAAAAAAATCAAACCAGATTTTGATCGACTTTTTAAAAAAATTATTGAATAACAAAAAATATATCCTTAATGGATATATTTTTTATTAGCTCGCTAATACTAGTATATATTGATTTATGACATAGGGATAATTATAGAACAAATCATTTCAGTATTAACACCCAAATTGCTAATTCCCAGAAACATCTCAATATTTCATTTCCCATAATATCTTCTATATTACCTATCTATAATAACTCTTTAAACAAGATTAAGCAAATAAATATACAAAAAAATACAGTCTATTTTTTAGGAATAATTTCAATCCAATAATCATCAGGATCATTAATAAAATATAATCCCATTGCCTTATTTTCAAAACATATACATCCCATTTCCTTATGTAACTGATAAGCTTGATCAAAATCATCTACTTCAAAACAAATATGACTTTCATTTTCACCTAATTCATAAGCTTGCGGATGATCCCTTAACCAAGTTAACTCAATTTGAAAATTACTTAAACCATCACCAAGATAAGTTAAAATAAAACTACCATCATTAGCTTCTTTAGTTCTTTCGACTTTTAAACCTAAAGCCTTTTGGTAAAAAGCAACACTTTTATTGATATCTGTAATATTAATATTACAATGTATACACTTAAATTTCATCTTTCTCTCCTAATAATTAATAAACCGTTTTATAATCATTATCTTCAATATCTAATTTACCAAAGTATTTTTCAAAATCAACACCAACAAAGTTAGATAGATCCTTCATCTCTAATACTGTCTTGACATCAACGTCAATTCCATTTTCCATGCGATCTTTTGTAGCCTCAACTTCTTTTTCACCATGAGTATATATACGCGGTTGTCCTTCAGCTTTTGGAGCATCCCTTAATTCTTGCAGGAACGTTGAAAAATGTGTCTCAATATCTTCTGGGTTTCCAAATATTTTAGGATCAATAGCAATAAATCCATGACATGTTCCCCCAATGCCATTTGTATGTGTATGATTCGAAGTCAGTCCTTGTGATAAAATAGAACAGAAAATCTCACAGAACATTCCATAACCATATCCTTTATGGCTTCCTAATTGTTCCGTTGAACCACCTAAAGGCATAATCCCACCACCGATTTTATTAGCAATGTTGTCTAAAACATCTGGTGCATCTATAGAAGGATTACCATCTTTATCTAGTGCCCATCCATTTGGTAATTCTTTTTCAGCTTTTCGATACATTTCTAACTTACCACGAGTAACTACTGTAGTAGAAGCATCAAAAAAGAATGGATATGGTTTAGCTGGCATTGCTAAAGCAATAGGATTAGATCCTAGCATTGCTTTACGGGCAAAAGTAGGAACCATAATAGCTTCTGAGTTAGTAAATGACATCCCCATTAATCCCTCGTCACAAGCCATTTTTGCATAATAACCAGCAATTCCATAATGATTAGAATTTCTTACCGTTACAATTGCCATCCCTACTGTTTTAGCTTTTTCAATACATTTTTCCATTGCAAATTTACTAATCAATTGGCCCATTCCAGCATGACCATCAATCACTGCCGAAACAGGGGTTTCAAAAACAATCTCAGGTTTTGCATCAACCTTAATCATGCCTTTTTCAATCCCTTTGTGATACCGTGAAAGCCGCTGCATACCATGTGACTCAATTCCATATACGTCTGACAATAATAATACATCTGTGATTGTTTTGCTTTCATCACTTGTAAAACCGAATTTTTCAAATGCTTCATTACAAAAAGCATTTAATGTTTCAAATTTAAATTTCAAATGTGCCATAATTTACCTCACTTAATCGTTATCGTCAACATTCTATCACAAAGTTCCCATTTAGTCATTATTTCCGCCAATGATTTATTACATTATTGTTCAAAAAAAGTAGATCACTGATCTACTTCATATAGGCGGTATTTATCAAAATATATTAATAAGATATTCATAATAACTTCAATTGGCCAATAAACAAGAATAAAGACACTTAATCCAACCAATAAATCAAATTGCAGTACTGAAACCATATATACTGCTGGAAGTATTGCAACAATGATAGGAATGAACCCCATTCCCGAAGGAAACTGGATTTGCATCAACGTTCCACACTCAGGACATCTTTGTCTTGCTTTATAGGCAAAAGAAGCTGCTTTAAATTCATGATTACAGTTCGAACAATACATTATAATGTACAGATCATAACTGTCATTGTACCATCATATTCTACGGCATCTTGATCAGCACAAACTACAAAGTTATCGCCCATTTTTACACTATTCCCATTAATAACACCATTACCTTTAATAACAGTGACTAATTGGAATGGTTTATCATTAACAATCGTATTTTTACCAGTCATTTCGTATTTATTAACTGTAAAAAATTCACTTGATACCAACTTCGTCCTCGTTCCATTTTCAATTGCTGTTTCAACCATACTATCCGCCGCAAGTGGAACATATGGAACTGTTGCAACATCAATCGATTGTTGTACATGCAATTGACGTTCATTTCCTTGAGCATCTTTACGATGATAATCATAAACACGATATGTAATATCTGAAGATTGTTGTGCTTCATAAATTAATGAACCACTGCAAATAGCATGAATCGTACCTGAAGGAATATAGAAGAAGTCTCCTTCTTTGATATCAAATTTATTTAACAGATTGTCGTAGTCATCATTTTCAATCGCTTTTACTAACTCTTCTTTAGTCTTAGCATGGTGTCCCATTACCATTTTTGTTCCTTCATCGGTATTTAGAACATACCAGCATTCTGTTTTACCTAAAGAATTTTCATGAGCTTTAGCGTATTCATCATTTGGATGAACTTGAACAGATAAATCGTTACAAGCATCAATAATTTTTACCAATAATGGAAATTGGTCACCTTCAATATTAGCAAATAACTCTCGATGTTCATCCCATAAACTAGATAATGTCTTTCCAGCAAATTCTCCATCACTAATAGTGCAATCTCCATTTTTGTGAGCTGAGATTGCCCAACACTCACCAGTATTGTCACTAGGAATATCATAGCCATAAACATCTCTTAATTTATGACCTCCCCAAATCATTTCTTTAAAAACTGGATTAATTTTTAATACGTGTCCCATTTTTTTACCTTCTTTCTATGTATTTTAAAAATTCATCAATATTATCATCATTGAATACTATTATGCCATGTTTTTCTAGTAGTTGGCAAGTAATACCATCACCATTTATAATGGTATGACTAAACGTCCCATCATATATATAGTTTTTTCCACAACTAGGACTTTTTGCCTTTAACAAAACTACATCAACATCATGTTCTTGTAATATTTCTAAACTCTTTTGTGCTCCTAATCGATATTCCTTAGTCCAATCAACACCATTAATATCAACTACTTTTCCATCTCTTATCTCACAAGGAGAACGAGGAATACTCAATCCCCCTAACACTTCAGGACAAATCATTATTGCTTCATTTCGCATAACCATCTCTTTGACTAATTTAATTAATTTATCATCACCACTATAAGTGCATTTGCATCCTGCTAGACAACTACTTACACCAATCATTTATAGCCTCTTTAATTTCATTGGCATGATCAACAACAAGATCTGCACCATTTTCAAGCAGCTCCTGACGTCCTCTAAATCCCCATGATACGCCTATTGATCTAACCTTCGTATTTTTTGCAGTTAAAATATCAACGTCACTATCGCCTATATAGACGACTTCGTTTTTACGCACATCAAAAAGATTAATAACTAGATTTGTTAAACAGGGATCCGGCTTTTTAGGATGTCTAATACTACTACCGAAAATATATTTAAAACATCCTGGAAATAAAGTCTTAACAATTTTAACTGCATGGTCTTGCGGTTTATTAGTCACAACAGCCAAATTATATCCTTGATCAGCCAAAGTATTAATTAATTTTGTGATTCCAGGATATGGTTTGGTATTTTCTAAACAAATTTCACCATAAATTTCATCAAAACGTTTCTTTACAGCTGTAATATCCCCCTGATGATCAGCAGGTAAAGCCCGCTCAAGCAATTTTAATACACCATTTCCAACAAAATAACGATATTCATCAAGGGTATGCGTAGGATATCCTTTTTCTGTTAAAATAACATTAACAGTATTTGCAAGATCAACTAAAGAATCTATCAATGTACCATCTAAGTCAAATATAATTGTATTTATCATCTTATCACTCCATTATTTACGACAGTATTATAACACATATTTTACTTGTATGCGCACTTTGTTGTGGTATAATTTAGAATTGAGGAGTGAAAGGATGAAAGAAAAAAGTAGTGTATTTATGACATTAGGTACAGCTGTTGGATTAACGATCGCAGTTATTATTTTTGTTATTGGCTTTGTTAATAAAGAAACAAGTTCATGGAGCGCACTCTGGTTTATCGTATTTGCATTTATTGGACGTGTAATTGGATATGGCTTAGATCGAATTGTCGATAAAAACAATCAAAAAAAGCATGGTTAATATTTAAGGATTCGCTTAAGAATCCTTTTTTCGTTCTACCATAGCCATTTTTAATGTGATCGTTTTTAATTTTTCTTTATAACTTGCTTCTGCAGCATTAAATGCATCTAAAATCATCGCCTGCTTTTGATCCATGATTTCTTTTAATTCATTAACAAAAACACGTTCTACTAGTCCCGTTGCTTTTGCAAACGGCTCTTTACCCTCGATAGCCTCAAAAATATCCAGCAAAGTAATCTTATCAGGTTTCCGGCTTAAGCATACACCACCTTTTTTCCCTGCTTCAGATGTAATCAGCCCAGCTACAACTAATTGCCTAATAATTTTTTTTAAATAAGAATCAGAAACACCTAAACTATCAGAGATATTATAACTTTTTAAAGGTTTTTCATCATTGCTATGGGCGATAATTATTAATAAACAAATTGCTTGTTCGACACTATTTTTTACTTTCATTACTTCATTTCCCCTTTACTATATATTGTAACATTATTCGAGATTAATAATCTAGAAAATATTTTTTATAAATTGATTGACAAACTTATAGTAGATGATTAAAATATGCTTTATTAATAGATAAACTTTATCCATGGATAGATTATATCTATTAATATATTAAATTTCAAGATAAAACTATAATTTAATGGAAAGGAGAAAAAATGATAAAAAAAGAGTGGTCAGCATTTCGTAAAAATTGGTGGCTGAAAATAGTGGCCGTAGCCATCATTGCAATTCCAAGTATTTATGCGGGGGTATTCTTAGGGTCAATATGGGATCCGTATGGAAATACTAAAGAAATTCCCGTAGCGGTAGTTAATGAGGATAAAAAGGTTGAATATAATGATTCCACTTTAAATGTCGGTAAAGAGTTAGCAAAAAGTCTTCAAAACAATGATTCAATGGATTTTAAACTGGTTGACAGTAAAACTGCTGATCAAGGATTAAAAGACGGTGATTATTATATGGTAATTACTATTCCTAGTAATTTTTCTAAAAATGCAACGACATTATTAGATGCCCAACCACAAAAAATGATTTTAAACTATACTACTAATCCTGGCAGCAGTTACATTGCTTCTAAAATGGATGATTCAGCAATTGCTAAAATCAAAGCTGAAGTTTCTTCAACCGTAACTAAGACTTATGCTGAAACTATTTTCAATCAATTGGGAACAGTTGGAAGCGGCATGAGTGAGGCAGCTAATGGTTCTAATCAAATTAATGATGGGGCTAATCAGTTAATTAGTGGTAATAAAACTATTTCGGATAATCTTCAAGTATTAGCAACTAGTTCAATCACTTTTAAAGATGGGGCTTCTACCCTTACAAACGGGTTACAAGATTATACCGATGGTGTAGTAACTGTAAATAATGGTGTATATTCATTAAAGGATGGTATCAATTCTCTAAACAACGCTACTCCTGCATTATCAAGTGGAATAAATCAACTTGATAATGGAGCCACAGAACTTCAAACTGGAATAAGTCAATATACTGGCGGTGTTACTAGCGCTTATCAAGGTTCTCAAGCTTTAGTTAGCAATAATTCTACCTTAAGTAATGGTGTAGATACTCTCGCAGCCGGGGCAAGTCAATTAAAAGCTGGTAACCAGCAAATCAGTGATGGCTTAACACAAATGGCTTCACAAGTAAAAACATCTAGTATTTCTTTATCAAATTATACTACCTTAATCAATACACTTCAAAATAGTGGTAATGCAGACTATAAAAAGCTAGCACAAACAATTTTGGATACAGGTCTAAGTAAAGAAGAAGTTGAACAATACGGATTAACAAAGTTTGGTGTAACTGATGCTTTGCCTTCTTCATATCAATTGGTTCAGCAGATGAGTTCTAGTCTTAGTACGATGAATACAGCCTTAAATGGTGATACAACTACCCCAGGTCTAGCAACTGCTAGTAGAACTATACAAGCTGGTTTAAATAATCTTGATGCTTCAATTAGTGGTGGTGAATATACTAACACTGATGGTAGTAAAACTACTATTCCCACAGAGAAAAGTTTAAAAACTGGAATTAAAAGCTATCTTGCTGGAACAAGTCAAATCAATAGTGGCTTAGCTCAATTAAATGACAATTCAAGTTCTTTAGTAGATGGTGCCAATAAATTAAAAACTGGTACTTCTCAATTAGCTAGCCAAACACCAACTCTAACTAACGGTATCGGTGCCCTTGATCAAGGAGCAAAACAATTAGCTGATGGTACTAGTACTTTAGTAAGCAATAATCCAACTTTGCTCAGCGGTGCTGATCAGTTAGCTGATGGAGCTAATCAAATCAGTGACGGCGCTGGACAATTAGCAGCTGGATCAACTACTCTTGGAACTGGGTTAACCACCTTACAAGACGGCGCAAATACTTTAGCTACTTCACTTCATGATGGTGCAGAGCAGGTAAATAGTATTAACAGTAACGACAGCACATTTGATATGCTTGCTAGTCCTGTAGATACTTCTCATAAGGAAATTTCAACAGTTGAAAACAATGGTCATGGAATGGCTCCATATATGATGAGTGTAGGTTTATATGTAGCTTGTATGGCATTTACGTTGATGTATCCATTATTCAATGATGTTGAAAAAGCAGAAAGCGGCTTTAAATATTGGTTATCTAAAGCTTCAGTCTGGTTTACAGTATCTACAATTGCTTCAATTGTAATGATTGCATCATTGATGTTCTTCTGTGATTTTGCTCCGCAACAGTTACTAATGACTTTTATCTTTGCTGTAATTGTAGGAGCGGCTTCAATGGCATTAGTGACCTTGTTAAGTATTGTGTGTGGTAAAATTGGTGAATTTGTACTCTTAGTCTTCATGGTTATTAATTTGGGTGGTTCGGCCGGTACTTATCCACTAGAAACATCAAGTGCAATTTTTAAAGCAATTCATCCTTTTATGCCATTCACATATAGCGTTGATGGCTTCAGAAAAGTTATTAGTATGTCAAATGTTTCATTGAATACAGAAATAATTGTATTTGTAGGAATTATTATTATTTGCAGTTTATTAACCATTCTGGTTTATAATCATCGAATTAAAAAACCAACTCCATTAATTCCTCAAGCATTTGAAAATGTTAATGAATAAATAAAATCAATTTAGACAGTGTAGGATTCTATACTGTCTTTTGCTTTTAAAATACACTTTTTATCCCATTAAAATGACTTTTAATACCTTTGATTTTATAAACACATATTGGAACATAAAAACAGTACAATTTCTTGTACTGTTTTTATGTTCCACTCAAGTAAATGCATAAAAATTTAATTTCTCATCTTTTTTTCATTCTTAAAATCAGTATATAAATAATTACTAAAATAATCGCAAGACCATATGGAAACATAAAATCTTTAACTACTCCAAGGATGTAACTAAAAGTATCTTTTTCAATTTCTTTAGTAGTAGCATACTCTTCTTGATATAATAATTTGTCTTGATAATATACTTTTAAATCACCAACTTTTTCTCCCTTTTTAACAGGTGCTTCTAATTTTTTAAATGAGTATTTATATTCTAAATCATCTTTATTAAAATCATTTGGTAAAAAGGCACTAACGTCATTTAAATTTGTAATAGCTATTTTTTGTTCGTCCTTTGCTAAAGTTACATCTAACGTTCTTACTTTAGCACCCTTAGTTAAAATATTTTGTAATGAATAATGTTGCCCCACATAATTCATTATATCTAAAGTATCACTTACTGCAGCATGAGTTTTAACATCATTATTAACACTATGACCTACAATGGTAATAATTTCATTATCATTAACCCGATTTAAACTCGATAGACAACTCTTAGCCTCGTTTGTATACCCACTTTTACAACCAAGAATATCATCAACATTTATTTTTGCTCGTTTAGCATTATACATCGATTTATTAACCCATTGATGTAATCCATTTGAAGACGTTTTATAACGTTGAGCATATATATTTTTAAAATCTTCATTTTGAATTGCATATTGAACAATTAATGCCATATCATGAACTGTAGTATAATGATTTTCATCATGAATCCCGGTCGTATTTACAAAATGAGTATCTTTTAAATTTAATTTTTGTGCTAATTCATTCATTTTATCAACAAATGCCTCTTGACTTCCACATAAATTATTTGCTAGAGCTCTAGTTGCATCCGCCCCACTTGGTAAAATAGCGCCATATAATAAATCTTCATATGTAACTGTCTCTCCAACTTCAAAATTAGCTGAGGAAGCTCCAGTTTCCCATACAGTATCAATATCACTTTGTGTAATTACTGTTGTTTTCTTCATATCATCCATTAATTCTAAAGCAAGAATAACGGTCATTACCTTGGTCATACTCGCAGGATACATCCGTTCATCCATGTTCTTATTATATAAAACCAAACCACTTTTTGCATCAATTGCAACTGCATAATCACAAGTAAGCCCAATATCTTCACTATTTTCTAAAGCTCTTATCGGTGTTAGTGTTGCTATTAAGCATATTCCAACTAATAAAAACGATAATATTTTTTTACACATTCAATTCTTCCTCCCTGACATTACTTCGTTTTAAAAATGATAGTTTCGTTTCAGAAACAATAATTGCAACAAAAATGATAACAAATCCTGCAATAACTTTTAACGTAAGTACTTCTCCATATAATAGAACTGAAAATATTACACCAAATACAGACTCAAGACTTAATAAAATCGCTGCATTACACTCACTCACAAGATTTTGACCAATATTTTGACATAGTAATGTTAGCGCAGTAGCAAAAAAAACTAGATAGCCAATCTGCAAGATCACACTACTGTCAATTTGTTTTATCACTGTAATATCTTCAAATAATAATGAACCAAACAAAGCTAAGATCGCAGTCATTCCAAATTGTAGTGTGGTTAATTTAATAGGATGCATCTCTTGTGAATACTTTTTTATCGCCAAGATATGTAAGGCATAAAAAAATCCTCCACAAATAGTTAAAAGATCACCAGTATTCATTGTCAAATCACCATCTAAAGAAACTAAAGCAACTCCTGATACACAGAGTAAAGCTGCAACAAAGTTATAATTATCAGGTCGTTTATGATAGAATAACCAAACTAAAAAAGGTACAATTGCACAATAAATAGCAGTTAAAAATGCATTTTTCCCTGGGGTTGTCATTGTCAGACCTAATGTCTGTATCAAATAAGCCAAAAATAAACAGGTTCCTGTAATCGCACCCCCTTTTAAATCACGAATACAAGTATCTTTAATATATTTATAAAACATTATGATCATTACTAATGTTGCCAATGTAAACCGAACAAATAACAGGACATTAGGAGTTAAGAAATCCACTGCACTTTTCATAACAATAAATGAACTCCCCCAAATCAAGGCTGCTAATAACAACAAAAATGACCCTTTAAATTTATCACTTTTCATTTGAACCCTCCATACATACTTGTTTATTTTAACACTTTCGACCTATTTCAACAATATTTATTTAATAAAACCCCATTAAACAGCTACTTTTTCTATTTTAGTAATAACTATTGCAATAAAAAAAGTAATCTAAATCGAACAGTCATCCTTGGCTATCCAAGATCAGAGATGCAGTCCAATTTATATGATTACTTTTAGCTATACTTATTTAAACTTAGAGATTTTATCTATCCATTGATTACAGCATGACAACGAGGGCACAATTCGCCTTCCATTTCATCTTCATCAAAATAGTTCCAACATCGTGGACATTGATGACCTTCGAACTTTTCAACTTTGATATAAGCGCTATCAAATTCTTCTAACGAAGAATCTTTCACTAACTCAACTTTAGCAACAATAAATAATTGTTTTAAGTCAGCAAGCATTGAAGCCATTTCCTTAAATTCATCTTTTAATGAAATCGTCACTTTTGCTTCCATATTTGATTTTATAATTTTTTCATTTCTCAATCCTTCTAAAGCTTTCATGACATCTTTACGAAGCTCTAGGAAACGATCAAAATGAGCTTTTAATTGATCACTGTTAGGCATATTGATCATTTCAACATTAGGTTCTAAGAAAATTGAATCAGCCTTATTATCATCACAATGGAAATGATCATGTAATTCTTCAGCAGTAAATACTAGAACTGGTGAAATCAATTTCATCATTGCTTTAGCATGATAATATAAAACTGTTTGGACTTGTCTTCTACGAAGACTATCGGCTTTTTCAATATAAAGAATATCTTTAGTAAAGTCCATATAGAATGAGCTTAATAAATTAGTAAAATAATTTAAAATTAATTGATTTGCTTCAGCAAAATCATAATTATCATAAGCTTTATGATATCCTTTAATCAAGTCATTTAATTGAGCTAGCATATATTTATCAACATCAGCCAAAGCTTCAACTGCAACTAGATCAGCTTGTTTAAAATCATTTAAGTTTCCTAATACGAAACGCATTGTATTTCTAATTTTACGATAATTTTCAGAAATTTGTTTCATAATATCATTACTGATTCTTACATCTTGCTGGTAAGCTACTGAAGTTGCCCATAATCTTACAATATCAGCTCCATATTGGTTAACTAATTTAATTGGATCAACAGTATTACCTAATGATTTAGACATTTTATTGCCTTTGCCATCTAAAACAAATCCATGTGATAAAACTGTTTTGTATGGTGCACAACCATGAGCTGCTGTTCCAACAATCAGTGAAGAGTTAAACCAGCCACGGTATTGATCACTACCTTCAAAATATAAATCAACTGGATAACGATATCCCCGTTCAATCATACATCCAGTATGGCTGGAACCTGAGTCAAACCATACATCCATAATATCTTTTTCTTTTTTAAAGATACCATTTGGTGAATGTTCATTTATATATCCTTCTGGTAATAAATCTTTTTCATCACGTTCAAACCAAACATTTGAACCATATTTTCTAAATAAATTAGAAATATGTTTAAAAACTTCTTCTTCCATAATCGGTGTTCCATCTTCACAATAAATGATTGGAATCGGTACTCCCCAAGATCTTTGACGAGAAATACACCAGTCACCACGATCTTTAATCATATTATAAATACGAATATGTCCCCACTCATTTAACCAGTTAACTTTATCAATCTCACTTAATAATTTCTCTCTGATTTTATCAACTGAACAGAACCATTGATCAGTCGCTCTAAAAATAATTGGTTTTTTAGTACGCCAATCATGTGGATAACTATGTGTAATAAATTCAAGCTTTAATAAAACTCCTAATTCATCTAGTTTCATTGTAACTGTTTTATTTGCATCATCTACATATTGACCTTCTAGCCATTCACCACAGTCTTTCATCATACATCCATGTTCATCAACGTTACAATATGCTGGTAAACCATATTTTTGTCCGACGAAAAAGTCATCTGCTCCGAATCCTGGTGCTGTATGAACGCAACCAGTCCCCGCCTCAGCAGTAACATGATCACCTAAGATCACTAATGATTCACGATCATATAAAGGATGTTGACAAGTGATTAATTCTAACTCACTACCTTTAAAGTTTTTGATTACTTTATACTCAGTAATTTCAAATTTTTCCATTAATGAATCAACTAATTCATTTAGAACGATTAATTTTCCTTTAGTTGTTTCAATCAGTGCATAATCGTAACGCTCATTTAAACAAATTGCCAGGTTTGCAGGAATAGTCCAAGGTGTAGTTGTCCAAATAACAAAGCTAGTATCAGTATCTAAGATTCCTTTACCGTCTTTAACAGCAAATTTAACAAAAATAGTCGGACTCTTAATATCATGATATTCAATCTCAGCCTCTGCTAAAGCTGATTCACTTGATGGTGACCAATAGACAGGTTTTAACCCTTTAAAAATTAATCCATCCATTGCCATTTTTGCAAATACATCAATTTGATTAGCTTCAAACTCGGGCATTAAAGTCAAATATGGATGTTTATAATCAGCAAATGTCCCCATTCTGATTAATTGTTCCATTTGTTTATTTACTTGCTCATGAGCATATTCATCACATTTTTCTCTAAAAGCCGCTGTAGACATTTCTTTACGATTTACCCCTAATTTTTGAATCGCATTTTCAATTGGTAATCCATGCGTATCCCAACCAGGAATATATGGCGTATAGCGTCCCTCCATATTATTGTAACGACAGATAACATCTTTGATTACCTTATTTAACATATGTCCCATATGCATATTACCATTGGCATATGGTGGACCATCATGAAAAACAAAATCTTCTTTCCCTTTGTTTTGCTCAATTACTCTTTCGTACATGTTCTCTTTTTGCCAGCGTTCAACATACTTAGGTTCTTTTTTAGGAAGATTCCCACGCATTTCGAACTCAGTTTTTGGCATTAATAGTGTGTCCTTATAGTTCATTTCTTTTCCTCCAAATAAATTAAAAAACGTCCTTTCAAAATAAAAGGACGAATAATTCGCGGTACCACCTTAATTCGTATTTTCCAATACGCACTCAAACATCTTAACGCGATTAACGGCAACCCCTACTAATTTCAAGGTGCTACTCCAGAGTGATCCATTATAATAATAGTTACTGATTTTCACCATCCATCAGCTCTCTACAAACATCTTACTATAAACTGTCTCTTTCATCGTATTTAGTTATCTTCATCTTCTTCGTTAATAAGATTAAAGACTTCCGAATTATCGATTGAATCCAAAATATCTTGGGACATTTTTTGAACCGATGAACGGAATTTAATTGCCTGATCTTTAAAATCATTCATCTCACTAGATAAACTACGAACATAGTCCAATGATTCTTTTAAGATCATATTGGCATTGCGTTTAGCCTTATCAATCAATTCACTTGCTTCTTTTAAGGCTAGACGAGCAATTTCTTCATTAGTTTTTTCGGTAATATTGACACGATGCTGCAATAGCGAGTTTTGTTCTTTAACATGATCTAATTCATCTGTTAAACTAGCAACTTGCTGCTTTAGTGATGCTAACTCAGCTTGATAATCATCTATTTTACTATCAACTTGTTGAACACTATAGCCCCTAAATTGCTTTTTAAATTCACTCATCGTCTCACTCCCCTACTTATAAAAATACCCTTCAACGACATAATTATCCTGTTTAGTTCGTCGTTTAGTATCGACAAATTTAACTCTTCCATGACGTCTTAACGATATTATATCACTATTATTACACAAATAATTTATTTCTTCAACTTCTTTATGATTAACTTTTACAAAACCTGATTGAATATAACTGACAGCCTTGCTTCGAGGCACTCCATATAAAGTTGAAACAACTTTATCTAAACGAAATGAGGAGACAATAAAAGTTTTACTTATATATTGATGTTTAATTGTAATAATCTCTTCACTCTCTAAAATTTTAACTTTACTACGTTTAATTTTAATTAAGTTATTTTTTACATACTCATAGATTTTTGCATCCATGGCAACATAAAAATTATCCTCATACTCATAAATATCCCCAAATAATTCGCGTTTAACCCCTAAAGACATTAATGCTCCTAAAATATCTCGATGATTCAATGTACCAAATGGTTTTGCATAACTTATTTTAGCTAAAACTATTTCAAAATCTTCTTTTTCAATTTGATAAAATGATGGTGCAATAATCAAACGTTTCATTTCACTATCAACCATTCCACCATCTTCAATAACAATCAAATCATTTTGATTCCCTACAATGCTATAAACAATTGATTGATGATATGGATTTAAAAATTTAGTTAAAACAAGTCTTTGTTTATATAGAGCTTGATCTTTAAACTCTAATACCTTTTTAACAAAAACTTCTTCACCTTTAAAATGCTCTATCATAATTAAAAAGTATTAGCTAAGCTAATACTTATCTATTATTCTTCAGATTCATCTTCATCTAAATCAATTGTCCCAGAAACACCAATGTTTTTAGGAGTACATAAGAATATTCTAGGTCCAATTCTTTGGATGTCTCCTTCAATTGCAAAGATAACTCCGCTTAAAAAATCTACAACTCGTTTAGATTGTTCTTTTTGTAAACGATGCAAGTTAACAACAGCAGCTTTCTTTTGCTTTAAATGATTTGCAATATCTTGAGTTTCTGCAAATGCCCGTGGTTCAAATAAAATTAATTGGCTATCTTTATTTGCATTTAAAGCTTTGATTGCATCACTTGTTTTAGAAAACTTTGCTTGCTCAAATAAGCTTGTTTTAGGTTCTGTATCAATCTCTACATCTTCATATTCTTCAACTTCGTCACCGTCTTCGTCAAAAAACCATTTTTTTACTTTTTGTCCGTATCCCATGAAGTGGTCCTCCTTAATTTATTACTAGTATATTATAGCACAATAAATCCGTCCATAAAAGGATAATTACTCAACAAACTGCTGGTTATTTAAAAGATTTTATTAAAATAGTCAAATGCTTAAACATTTGACTATTATGGCTCAATCGATACAAGAATCACATCGCCACCAATGCTCACTACACATTCAATTGGAATAACAATACATGGTGCTTCTTTAAAAAAACATAATAGTTTAAAAAAGCTATATTTCTCTACTACAATTGCCTGTATACATTTACCGCACCAGTCAATTTCAATATCGCTGATAAAACCAATTTTGCAGCCATCAACGACATTGATCACGTCTTTAGACTGCAGTTTTACAAATCTCATCGAATCACCATTAATATATATGCTTATTTTAGATAATTATGTAAATTATCTAAAGCTTTTCTTTCGATTCTTGACACTTGAGCTTGGGAAATAAATAATTCCTTTGCAATCTCACTTTGGGACAACCCCTCAAAATATCTTTGTTTAATCACACGATGCTCTTTTTGATTTAATGATTTTAAAGCATCATATAAATCTATTGTTTCATTTGTTCTTGATACAACTGTTTTATCATCTGTAATCGAATCAATCATCTTTAAATTATTACCATCATCATTTTTAACTTCTTCTTGTAATGAAGAAACACTGTTTGTTGATAACAGCGCTTCAATAACAGCACTTGGCTCAACTTCCAGTTCATTAGCTAATTCATTTATCGTTGGTTCACGATTTAATTTTGTTATATAGCTATCTTTAACCTTTAAAACCTTATACGCTAAATCTCGAATTGAGCGAGAAATCTTGATTTGATGGTTATCACGAAGATAACGTTTCATCTCACCAATTATTAGAGGAACTGCATATGTTGAAAATTTCAAACCAAAACTAGTGTTAAAATTTTCAATTGCTTTAATCAGCCCAATCATTCCAACTTGAAATAAGTCATCCATGCTATCTTCACGACCATAAAAACGTCTTGCCATTGATAAAACTAACTTAGTATTATCGTTAACTAATCTGTCTTTTATCGCCTCGTTTTTAGTAGCTTGGTATTCGTCTATCAATTTATAAGTTTCATCGGTTGTAAGTCTTTTTTTCGGTTCTTGATAACCATTTATAATAACTTGATAATTACTCATATTTGCCTTCTTTCAACTCTATTTTTAGCAAATATGACAAATTTATACTTATTTTATTTCATTATAATTTAATTTATTACGTAATTTTTTGATTATTTTCTTTTCTAATCGTGAAATATATGACTGTGAAATTCCCATCATTTTAGCAACATCCTTTTGCGTCAACTCATCATAATTCATTAAACCATAACGAAACATCAAAATTTCCTTTTCACGTTTGGATAAATCCTTAAAAGCCTCATAAAACATTGCTTTTTGATCACTTTGTTCCAATTCATTTTTAACAATATCACTATCTGTTCCAATAATATCCGATAACAACAATTCATTTCCATCATAATCAATATTTAATGGTTCATCTAAAGATATCTCGTGACGCAATTTATTATTTTTTCTTAGAAACATCAAAATTTCATTTTCTATACACCGTGATGCATAAGTAGCTAACTTAATATTTTTATCAGGTTTAAAAGTATTGATTGCTTTAACTAAACCAATCGTTCCGATACTAATCAAATCTTCTATTCCACCATTTTGCGTCGTATCATAGCGTTTTGCAACATATACAACTAGCCTTAAATTATGCTCAATCAACAAATCTCGAGCATCATTATCACCAGCTCCCAACTTTTCTAAAGCTTCCTTTTCTTCAATACCTTTTAATGGTGGTGGTAAGATATCATGCCGTCCAATATAATAAAGATATTTAGTTTTATTTAATATTTTTAAAATAAATTTTATCATTATAAAATTCCTCCCATAAGTGATTTATTTAATAAACAATCATATTGTATCCCGGCAATCACCCCGACATAGATATCTTGTAATCTCTGATTATTAATTATAACCTGATCAACTTTGATTATTTCAATAATATCTTCACGTAAATCATTTAATTCTAAAACATCGATTACTTCATACTCATCAATAATTTTTTGATTAATTAAGATTAAAGGAAAACCCTCATAGTAAACTTCATTACCACTATCAAGAAATCCTTTAATTGTATAACTATGTTGCTGGTAATCCAATTTCATTACATATAAATAGTCATCAATTCTTATTTTTCTTTTTAAATAAACAATAAACATAATCTGCATCAATACAACGAGCAAGCTAACAATAAATAAACCAATGCTACTAACATTTACTGGTGAAATTAAGATTCCATTATAAATAAATGCTTCTGGAATTATTGAACTAGCGAATAATAATAATGAAAAATAAACAAAAATAAAAATTGGATAATACAGAAATATTTGGCGTTGATATAGACATAAAAAAACAACTGCCCAGATCAATATAATTAACCAACTATAACTATCTAAGTATAATAGTAAAATTACTCCACTTAAGTAAAAGCTATGTTTAATAACCATTAGATACGACATTTCCTTACTAATTAAAATCGCCATCATTTCCAAAGCAACCAAAATAATTAAATAGTTTGTTAGATACGTCAGTTCAATATATACCTCCATCTTTTCACCCCTAACTATCATAGCGCTTATCTAAGCAAAAAAATGTCAAGAAAAGAAAAAAGGATCTTGCGATCCTAATATTTTAATTTGATTCTTTAATTGCTTTTAAAACAGCATTTCTAAAGCCATTTTCTTCTAAAGTTTCGACCCCTTTGATAGTGATCCCCCCAGGCGAACAAACTTGATCTTTTAAAATACCTGGATGTAACTGTGTTTCTTTTTGCATCATTCCAGCACCGATTAAAGTCTGACTAGCTAGTCTATAAGCAACATCTCTTGGTAAGCCTAAGCGTACCCCACCATCTGCCATTGCTTCAATAAACATATAAACAAACGCTGGTCCACAACCACTAATACTTCCTCCGGCTTTCATTTGATAACTTGGTAAAATTACTACTTCTCCAATGCTTGAAAACATCTCAACAGCATAATTTAGTTCATCTGCAGTTAGCGTATTTTCTTGTTCAAATAAAGTCATTCCATTCATTACCAAAGCTGGTGTATTGGGCATGATCGTCAAATGTCGTGTTGAATCCAATAACAATTCATTATACATTTCATTATCGTAACCAGCAACAATTGAAATAATTGCCTTATTATCTAATTCGTCTGTAATTTTAGCGACTACATCTTCAACAACATTTGGTTTAACTGCAATTATCACTATGTCAGCCATAGCAACTAATTCTTTTTCACTAGTACAAACATTTATTGAAAAATCAGTATGCATCTTTGTTAGTTTATCATTATCTATATCGAATGCATAAACATTTTCACCTTCAACAAAACCACTTTTAATAATCCCGCCAGCAATAGCACCGGCCATGTTTCCCATACCAATAAATCCTATTTTTTTCATCTAAATTATCCCCCTTTGCAAAATAAGCTAACCTTAGTTAGCTTATTAATTAAACTCTTCTATTTTTTATAAATGCTGGTGGAAAATCACCGTCATCATCGTCTTCTTCATCTTCAAAACGCGCTGATAAAGGTACAACATCTTCAACACTGCGTGTTTTTAAAACGTTTGGACGTGGTTCAAAATCATCATCGTTTTCCTCTTCAAAACCTGTTGCAATAACAGTGACGATAATATCATCATCTAAATTTTCATTGATTGCAATTCCTAAATATGTATTAATATCATCACCAACTTCTTGAGAAATCGTCTCAAGAGCAATATTTGCATCAAATAATGAAATATTTGGTCCACCAGTTACATTAATAATTGCATCTTTAGCACCCGCTACAGACACTTCTAATAATGGCGAAGAAATAGCACGTTTTGCAGCCTCTTTCGCTTTATCATCACCAGAAGACATCCCAATTCCAATTAAAGCATTACCGCGATTTTTCATAACCGCAGAAACATCAGCAAAGTCAAGATTAATAAAAGCAGGAATAGCAATTAAGTCAGTAATTGTTTGAACCCCTTGACGTAAAACATTATCAGCTTCTCTGAATGCTTCTTGCATTGGACGTCCACCGATCAATTGTAATAAACGATCGTTAGAAACGGTAATAATTGAATCGACGTTAGCACGTAATTCTTCAATCCCTGAGATTGCTTGTTTTTTTCTTTTCATTCCTTCAAAAGTAAATGGTTTTGTAATAACCCCAACTGTTAAAGCACCTAATTCACGAGCAATTTTAGCAAATACGGGAGCAGCCCCAGTACCTGTTCCACCACCCATACCAGCAGCGATAAAAACCATATCTGCACCTTCTAGCACTTGACGAATTTCTGCTTCTGATTCAAGAGCTGCTTTTTTTCCAATTTCAGGTTCTCCACCAGCTCCTAGACCTTTTGTTAAATCTCTACCTAATTCAATTTTATTAGTAACAGGAGAACGTTTTAATACTTGCAAATCAGTATTTGCAACATAAAATTCTACTCCAGCTACACCCTCTTCTACCATGCGGTTTACGGCATTATTACCACCACCACCAACACCAATTACTTTAATTCGTGCTACTTGTTCAAATCCTAATTCTTCACTCATGACAATATATCCTCTCTTTTTATATTAATCTTCACTAAAAAATGAATCTAATAGTTTTGACATTTTACTTCCTTGTTTTGAAGGCGCTGACTTTGTCAACCCTTTAAATCTAATTGCCATTGTATTTGTCACATCCGGCAATACTAATGAAGGTGTATAATCACCAACAACCTGTTTTCTTTCCATTAAGTAATAAACCATCCCAATTGCAGCTACTAATGACATATCACGAGTTCCAATCGTATCAGGACGATAGATTCGAACGGGACATTCTAAAACCTCTGTAGCAATAGTATCCAGCATTTCCAGCTCTCCACCACCACCAACGATTAAAGTTTCATATTTACTAATATCATCAATAACTGAAATCTTTTCTTTAATCTTATTCATTACTTCATAAGCTGTTTCATTTAATAAATCAGCCAAGTCCTGTTGTGTATAATCACGTTTTTGTTCATCAACAAAGGTTGTATGAATAATATCATTCTGACCTTGTGTTACATCTAATGAACCATATTTAATTTTATAAGCTTCTGCCTGATTCATTGATATCTGCATATTTTGGGCAATTTTACGAGTAAAATCATACCCTCCTACTTGGCAAACTGTCAAGTATTGTAAATATCCATCTTTATAAAATGAAACTGTCGAAGTCTTATAACCCATATCTATCAATAAAGCACCTTCTTGAAGATATACTGCATCAAAAGCCTCTTTTGCGCATGCAAACGCATTGATAGTAATATCAAGTACTTCCACACCGCATTTTTCAACTACCGAAATATATGGGTAAAGCAACTCTTTACTAGTAGTAATGACTAAAGAATCAACGATCAAATTTCTTGAAAGTTCCCCTAAAGGCGCCTCAACGGTTGCTCCTTTATCACTATGATAGCGAACTGGAATAATTGATACTACTTCTTCATCCTTAGAACGTTTAAATTTTGATGACAAACGCAATACTCTAACTATATCATCAGTAGATACTTTAGACCCAGCATCTGATAAACTAATGCTGCTGTCACTTTGATATAATTTAGCTTTTATGGTTGGAATTGTTAAAGCGACGCTCGTAATCTTAGATTCTAGAAAAGCCTCTGCTTCATCAATCAGTTTTCGTATATCTCTAATTAAGATACGATCATCTTCTATAATTCCCTTTTTCACTCCGTGACTAGGAATCGTTTTGACAAACAGTACATTGACATTAATGTTATTTACTTCAGCAACAAGAAACTTTAAGGTTGCACTACCGATGTCTAAAACAGCGTAAATATCTTTCATCACGTATCCCCTTTTCTTAGTATATATACAATATTAGCATAAAAACAGTTATTTTTAAACTCCTTTAAGCAATCCCGTAGAAAAAATTAATTATGAACATAAACATACTTCCCGACAAAATCATAATACTTATAATCTGGGAATTCTTCCATCTTTAAAGCATAATTATCGCCCTTTAATTGTACTGCCATATCATCATATCGCAAATATAGAATTTTACCATCATCCATGATAAATTCACAACGTTTATCGTCAAGATTTTCAGGCGCATAATTAATATCTGAAATTTGATTAACTACTTGAGCGGGAATTTTTGCAAATTCCTTTGCAAAAGCTGCAAAGCGATCATAATCAAAACCATTTAATTTTGGACACCGTTGTACATATGTAGTTAATACTCCAGCCTCATCTTTAGTTACACGGCCAGTTTCATCAACAACGTACAATATATTATCAATCGTACATTGACCAATCGGGTCAGCTTCAACTACTTTTATTTTAACATGACCAAATAAATCTTTTGTAACCTTGGCATCCTTAATTAGCGATGTTTTTTTAATGGCATTTTCAGCTGCATCCATACTTTTAAAGAAAGTATAATCCTGATGCAGTTTTATTTTTGAAGCGGTAATTATTTCTTCACTACTCACACGATTATTACCACTAACAGTTATTGTCTGTAAACGACTATAATCACTGACAAAAAAAGCAATAATCAATCCTATAACTAAAATTACAAAAATGACACGTCGACGCCTTTTTCGCTTCTTTGCCTTTTGTTTCTTTAAATAAGCAAGAACTTGATCGCGATCATAATCGTTATATATATTCTGTTGTTGCTTTCTTTTTGCCATACACTACTCCCAATTAATCAATCCAACCTCACGTCTTAACTTAACTCCAAATTTTTCATTTACTTTCTCTTGTACTAACATAATCAAATCATAAATATCTTTAGCACTGGCATAGCCATTATTTACAATAAAATTAGAATGTTTTGGCGAAACTTGAGCTCCTCCAATTTCATAGCCTCTTAAGCCACATTCATCAATATACTGCCAAGCCGGTTTATCTTGCGGATTTCTAAATACACTTCCGGCACTTGGCATATTCCAAGGTTGTGAAGACATTCTTCGTTCCTTACGTTTATCTAAAACAGCTTTAATCTCATCAGGACTTTTAGCAGTCAATTCAAACGTTACTTCCAAAACAATCAATTTTCGATTATCTTGACAAATTGAATGACGATAAGAAAAGTCCATCTGTTCATTATTAAAAGTAACAACTTCATGCTTTTCATTTAATAATGTGACCGTCTTTACTACACTTGCCAGGTCATACTTATATGCTCCAGCATTCATATATATTCCACCACCAATTGAGCCAGGAATCCCGCCCATAAATTCAAAACCGCTTAATCCAATTTTAGCAGCTTGATATGATAATGAAATCATTGGTACACCAGCTTGAGCAATCATCGTCGAACCATTGACCTTAATCTCATTAAAACATTCGTTGAGAGAAATAATTAAGCCCTCATATTCACGATCAGAGAATAATAAATTTGAACCCCGACCGATTACTAAATATTTAACCCGATGCTTACCACAATATTTAATTGTTTTAATCAGACTATCAACATCTTTAACTTTTAAATAAATACGCGCTGGTCCTCCGACTTTATAAGTGGTATGTTTATACATCGGCTCATCTTCAATCATCTCACCAACATCTAATTTTTCTAAATCTTCTTTAACTTGAGAAAATTTCATTCTATACTCCTACATTTCTTTAATTAATTTATAAATATCTCTACATGCATTTGGTTTACCAAGAGCCTTGGCACTTTTTTGCATACTCTCTTGAACAATTTTATTCTCTAAAATATAATCCACTTTTTCCACAAAATCTTTACTATTAAGATTTTCCTCTAAAATCATCATTGCTGCATTACGATCAGCTAATTCTCGAGCATTATACTCCTGATGATTAGCGGCAACATAAGGACTTGGAATTAAAATTGCTGGGATCCCTACCGCTGTAATTTCTGCCAGCGTAGAAGCACCAGCACGAGAAACAACCAAGGTTGTATTCTTTAATACTGATGGCATATCATCAATATACGGTACTAATTTAATATTCTTATTTAACTTTCCTAATTTTGTTTTCATCTCTTCAAAATAAGGCTTCCCAGTTACATAAAGCACTTGATAATTCTTTTGTTCAAAAGTCTTTAATGATTTTAACATCATTTCGTTAACAGATTTTGAACCCAATGATCCCATTACAATAGTCACTAAAGGAAGATTTTTATTTAGATGATATTTTTTAAAAATATCATCTGGTTTGATTGAGGCAATTACACTAGCACGTGGATTCCCTAATTTATAAGTTTTATCTTTGGGAAAATTCTCATATGCTTTATCATAACAACATACGATTTTATCAACATTTTTAATTAAAATTTTATTTGTTAAACCAATAATTGAATTTTGTTCATGAATCATTGTTTTATATCCTAAGCGATTAGCAGCTTCAACAACACTAGCACTAGGATAACCACCAAAACCAATGACAATATCCGGTTTGAATTTTTTAACTATTTTTTTCGCTGTAAAAATTGATTTAACAAAAATAGCAGCAGCAATCCCCTTTTTAATAGGATTTCCAACTAACCCGCGAACATTTAAACCAATATATTCATAGCCTTGTTGAGGTACTACTTCTGATTCAATACGATCCTTAGTTCCTACAAAAAGAAACTCACTATCTGGTTCTACTTCTTTTATATATTCAACTAAAGCTAAGGCAGGGTATAAGTGTCCACCTGTGCCCCCAGCTCCAACTATTACTTTCATCATCTCACCTCTAGACACTAGTATAACATTAATATGTTGATTTTGAAATATTTAATACAATTCCAATTGCAATAAGCGTAATCGTCAATGACGATCCTCCGTAAGACATTAACGGCAAAGTTACTCCCGTTACTGGAAATAAACCGACAACTACTCCAAGATTGATCAAAGTTTGAATTCCAATCATTGAAATAATTCCAATCATTAAAAAGCTGCCAAATAAATCTTTTACTTTAGTTGCTTGATTAAAGACAGTTACAAACATATAACCGTACATTCCAACTAATAAAACGCCCCCAATCAATCCAAATTCTTCTAAAAATATAGCAAAAATAAAATCTGTTTGTGGTTCCGGTAAATAAAAATGTTTTTGCACACTATTATTAAAGCCTACTCCTAAAATTCCCCCTGGTGCAATCGCATAAAGTGACTGAATAATTTGGAAACCACTTCCTAAGGGATCGGCAAAAGGGTTTAAAAAAGCTACGATACGTGCTAAACGATATGGAGCCGAAATAATCATAATAACGATTCCAATTACCCCTAAGATCCCTAACATAACAAAATATTTAAATGGAAATGGACTAACGATCAACATCACTACAATTGAACAAGCCATTACAACACCACTACCAAAATCAGGCTGAAGCATAATTAAACCAAACCCAAGTCCCAAAATCAATAACAACTTCAAACTAGCTTTTAGTTTCTTTAATTCATGATAATGATTGTTAATATAGTTTGCACTATAAATAATTATCGCAATTTTAAACAGCTCAGATGGCTGCAACGAAATAATACCTAAATTAAACCATGAGCGCGACCCCCCGCGAACTGCTCCAATCCCCGGAATCAAAACTAAAATCATCAAGATAAAAGACCCAATCAAAAGTTTATTTGCATTTTTTTGATAAATATGATAATCAATCTTTGAAAACACAAACATAGCAATTATACCAATAACAGCAAAAATTCCTTGTCGTTTAATGTAATATAAAGAATCATTAAATTTATATCCGGCCCAAATATTCGAGGCACTATATACCATCATCAACCCAATTATCACAATTATTAAAACTGTAACGACCACTCTTCTACGTTTCATATACTTACCTCCATTTTAAGTATATGAAAAAATATTTTAAGAAATGAAAAAAAGCTTATCATTCCTGATAAACTTTTTATTTAATCATAACCTTGATATTCCTTTTTAAATCATTTAACTGCTTATCATACGTTGCTTCTTTAGCTAATACCTTTGCTCTTTCAAAATAATCAATTCCTCCAAATCCTCTAAAATATACAATGGTATAACCATAATTACTCATTAATACTTCCAAATCTCCAACTTGTCGAGATTCATCAAAAACCCAATTTGCAATTTCAATAGTACTATCCCCTTTAGATATATTGTCATAATCTCCCTGATTGTTCTTATCATCTGCATATTTACTATTATATTCATGAAACTTATCAATCGATCTGTCAGTATTATTCATAAAATCTTGTAGCAAATTGTCTGCAAATTCTTTACATGTATTCATTTTTTCGGTTGTCAAATTATCAGTATCTGTTTCTCTAGCATCTAAATAAACTGTTGAAATACTAGCTTGTCGATAAACAGGCTGTTCTCTAGCCACCAGCATAACTACATCAATACTAGAATCCCCTTCAACTACTTTAACACTATTAATTGGTAATGCCTGATCAAATAATACGGATTGCAAATATTCAGGTAAATCTGATTTTCTTAAATCTTGACGTAGACTCAAATCATTATTTTGATAATAAATTTTTTTATCATCACTACTATAATCAACTGCCATCTGTTTAAAATCTGCCTCACTACGAATCTTTTGGGCAAACTCATCTGCTTTTGCTTTATCATCCTTAGCAAAAGCAAAATAGCGAATATTGATCGTATCAATATCATTTTTATTAGCTAGATAATATTGCTCCACCTCTTCATCAGTTGGTTCTTTTAATAAAACTGCTGCATAGCGTGAGGCCAGATTAGCTTCCTCATAATAACTGATTAAATTATCCTTTGTTGCCTCTAAACCAAAGGTTGAATGGAGATAATCTTCAAAATCAATCTTATTTTCTTTACAATAACTTTCTAGTTCACCAAATGTTGAGCGAGCTTTCTTTTTATCATCAGCATTTATTTGATAACCAGCAGTTTTAGCACCTCTTACCAATGCCTCTACTTCTAAAATATCTTTCTTTGCCTGATCAGCAAAATAATATTCCCATGATTTGTCTGTATAACCAGTAACCGTACAATCTTGATTTTTTAAATCATTTATATCCTTTTCAATATTAAAATCAACTATACTTGCATAATCATCACTAAAAGCACTGTAATATTGGTTTAAATATTTAGTCAAAGCGCGACCATAGAAAAACTCAAATTTTGCTTTTGGCACCTCTTTATCATCTAGTTTCATTGTATAGCCAACTTTCAGATTTCCTAAATAATTATTTTCTGGTTCTTTGGAACAACCTATTATCAAAGCTGCCAGTACTAGCAAAATCATTAATTTTTTAAGTATTTTCATATGCTCACCTCAATTAATTATAGAGGTATGCTGAACCATACCTCTATATCATCTTTATCATTTTATTTTACTGCTTTTCTTTTTTTAGCTGTTACATATGCAGTTAATCCTGCCACTAGAGCAACGGCCCCAGCCAGCATTGTTGTGTTTAAATTAATTTCATCACCAGTTTTTACTGAAGTAGTAGGTTTATCAGGTGTTGGTGTAGGGGTAACTGTTGTTGTATCTGTAGTTGGACGGTCTGGATTATATGTTTGAACACGCTCATCATCAATAATTCCTGACCAGTTTAAACCATAGGCTACATCATAAGTATTTCCTTGTGTATCTTTATAACATACTAGATCACCAGCAACATCTTCTTTATTCGCTTCTACAGTATCCATATTTGCAGGAAATTGTAATGGTAATAATCCTTTTGGTTCAGATTTACCATTAATAATATCAAACACAGCACTATCACTTACAGAGAAGCCACATACGATTGCATCTACTTTGTCTTCAAATTCACTAACGATAACAGGACCATTAGCATTTAAAGCAACAACTACAGGAATATCTTTATTGACTGCTTTAGCTGCTTCTACAGCTTCCAAACAAGCTGTTAAATCGTATTCATTAGCAATTTTACTAGTTGCTCCATAATAAGATCTATTTTGTTGGGTACCATCACTATTTAAATCTCCAGCAATTGACACTTTTCTTACGTTTTCGCCATCAGCAGTATATGGGCGGTATTGCAATGATAATGGATAAAATTTTTGTTTACCATCTTCAACGATCATACCTGATTGATTAAATAAGCTTCCGTTATTTGGAGAACGCATTCCAACAATTACTTTATCAACATTTGATAAATCAGGTCGTACTACTTTATCATCAACTATTTCATCAGTTAAAACTGTTCCATAGATAGATTTAGCTGTCTCAATATTCATTGAATCTGACCAAGATGCAGGTGTATCACCAAAAACTCCTTTTTGTTCTGCAGTATATGTTTTAGGAATATAAACAGTCATATCTTTAGGATCTTTTGCTTGATCTTTAGCCGCTTTAATTGTGTTATCTTTATTCTTTAACATAACCACTGACTCTAACTGAGCTTGATATCCAGCGTCTTTTTTATCTTTACTTCCAGCTTCAGCTAATGATTCATCTAAATTCAAATAAGTATTTTCAAATAATCCTGGTTCCATTGTTAATTTCAATAAACGTTTAGCTGAAGTTGCAAAGCGAGTATTAGCAGCTTCTTCGCCATCACGATCAACCATTTGCTGCCATGACCAAACGATTGGCTTATTGTCATTATTACCACCAAACATGTCACCACCAGCATCTAAGATTGCTAAATGCCTTTCGTTATCAGTAGCATTTTCCATTCCCCAAGCCATTCCTAGACCGCCTAGTGCTAATTGTTCAGGGGGCGTGCTAGTAACACCCCAGTCAGTACAAACTACACCGTCAAAGCCTAAATCATCTCTTAAAATACTCATTTTAGACTTACTATAAGCTGAACCAACTCTTTCGCCACCTAAAGCACTACCGTCAGCATTGATTCCAATTGAATAAGATGTCATCACTGCAGTTGCCGCTCCAGTTTTCCCTTTCAATTTTAAGCCACCTTGAGCAAAAGGAGTTAAATGTTCTTCAAAATTACCACCTGGATAAACTGCATATTTACCTGCACGGGTATGTGATTCACGACCACCTTCACCGGCTCCATCACCAGGGAAGTGTTTGATCATACAGTTAATTGAATCTTTTCCCCATCCTTGATCTTCTCCATTAACATATGTTGATTGTGAACCGTCTACATAAGCTTGAGCCATATCTGTAGATAGTTTAGTATTTTCACCAAAAGTTCCACCAACTCTTAACCAGCGTGGTTCTGTCGCTAAATCTATTTGAGGTCCTAAAGCTGTTACAATTCCTAATGCACGATATTCAGCTGAAGATGCCTTTGCAAAATTATACATATGTTCAGTATCAAAAGTTGCTGCCAATCCAATATTAGAAGGCCATTTAGAAATATCTGTAGCCCCACTAGAAACATTATCAGAATATAAATCTCCTGACCCTGCTGTTGAACGAGGATCAGAACTAAAATCAACAGGAACATTGAAATCAGATATTTCTACATACTCTTGCATCGCATTGACCCAACGTACTGAATCTTCCACATCATTTCCTGCTGCATCAGTAATATTTCTAACATAACTATTTGTTAAATAATCTTTTTGTGAATCTGTTAATCCTGCAGCACTATTTCCTTCATGGCTACTAAATAACATTAATCCAGCAATCTTTGCGATCCCATCTTCACCTTCAGCAACCAATGCATCAGCAAGATCTTGTGCTCTTGTTTCAGCATCAAGATACCATCTTTCATAATCATCGATTTCTCCATTTAAGTTCATATCTTTGAAAGCATATTCCTTACCATCGATATTTTCGCTTAACAACGCCGTTTTACCAGCTTCTTTAGCTTTTTCATCAAAAGCTTTTGAATAAGTCAAAGTTGGAGCTGCTTCACCTTTATAATCAGGATTAGTTACTACCATAATATCAATATCGTAGTCACTAAATTGAGCATTTTCTCCGCTTCCTTCTGTTTTCGCAGCCTGATATTTTGCTTCCACAACAGAATATTTTGATAATTCTACTGCATTTAATGCAATCGGTGTTGCACTTCCGATAATACAGCCGGCAGCTGATAAAGCAGCCAATGTTTTTGTAAGTTTTTTCTTCTTACTCATCTTCGATTTTCCTCCTCGTTTAAATTCCCTATGCTTCTAGTATAAACGAGAAGTTGATGAAAGCGTTTACTTAATCATCGACAAAACACAAATAAAGTTTAACCTTTTTTGTTTTCGTGAAAAAAAGTATTTTTTCTTAGACCAAATTTATAAAAAAAAAATAAATCTATTTATAAAATTCTTAAATTATTTAATATCTATAAAAATAATAAGTAATCATTTTATAAATTAAATCAGCAATTGCTAAACGAATAAAATATTCATTAAATGAAAAAGGTATTGTTAGTGTTGTAACATTATCATAATTTTGAACTGACTTTTGACCAATAAAAATAACTTTACAATTAGTTTGCATAATTCTTTCTAATCCATATACCGGTTCAATAGTTTCCTTTTCAATAAACCCATCAAATGAATGAACTCCGTTAGTAATAATTATTAAACTTTCTTGATCAATCAAAGCTAACTGTTCCTCAAAATCCTTTTTATTTAAAGATTTAGGAAAAATCAATTCCTTATGATATAACCCCAATAATTCTTGAAAATCATAAAACAGCGGTAATTCTCGAGGTTCTCCAAAGACAAAGATATTATTTGCTTCATTAATTTGTTTAGCGAATATTTTTATTTTTTGAAATGTAACAATTTTTTGTACTTCACTAAAATATTCATCGTTTAGTCGAACATACTCATTTAAATTATCTTTTGAAAACATTAAGTTTGCATTCATCTTTAAGCGATCCAAGCGAATCTTTTCATCGAGACATTCTTCTTGAAAATCACTGCAAAAGACTTTCCAAGAATCATATCCTAAATAACGGCAAAATTTTAAAACAGATGTTTTTGAAATCAAGGTATCTTCAACAACTTTGCTAATTGATAATCGATTGATCGTATCACAATTAGCTAATAAATATTTTGCTAACGAATAATGAATATTTTCATTTTGATTGTAATTGATTAATTGATGTAATTTAATTAAGATTGATCCCACTATTATTTCCCTCGACAATACTTTAAATTATACTCAATATAAATTAAATCTAAGATCAATATCGTATAATAATCAAAATCAACAAAACTATTTTTATTAGTCGTTGGAATGTAGAGATAATGATTGATGTATTGAAGTGAGCTATACCGATTACTGCAGCTAATAACTGCTTTCTTGCCAGCATTATTACAAATTAAATTAAACTTGGACTTACATTCACCAACATATCTTCCAGAAGCAGTTAAAATAATCGCTAGATCGTCCTCATTCATTGGCTCTAAATAATCACTTTCACTTTGAAAATCACTATAAACTGTTTTACCAATACTGATCATATTTATTTGGAAATCAACTGCCAATGATAATGGATATACTGCCCCAAATAAATAAATTCTACTACTTTGATTAATTATTTCAACTAGTGCATTGATCTCTTTTTTTAAATTATTTTTAAATTCTAAACTATCATTTTTAGCAATATAACATAAATGATCATAGATACTTTCTATATCAATATTACTAAAACGACTTTCAATTTGCTGTTCTTTAACTTTTTTTGTTTTAACTAAAAAGCTTTGAAAATTATTCCAAGAATGAAAACCAAAATATTCACAAAATCTCGTTACACTAGCTCTCGAAACATAACATTCATCCATAATATCTTTAAGCGTAATATTTTGGCAATAACTATAATTTTTAATAATATACCGGGCTATTTCGTAAATCACATCTTTTTTTACACATGAATTGATATAGACTATCAATCTGCTGAGTAATGTATTCATGCCTTCCTCCTTTATAAAATAATATTTATCTATAAACAGGTAGCACTGAAACGACATTAAGATAACTTACGATTACCCATAAGCTTGCAATTTTTAATGTTACCATGCATATACATATAATTTTATTATATAATGGGAAATTTTCAAATAGAAAGTTTTTCATAAATTAAAAAAGACACTTTCGACAATAAAATAAACCTTTAAGCTATATTCCTTAAAGGTTCACTTTACAAAGCATCTTCTATAATTTATTAACAATATTTTTAAATACTCGACCACGTTCTTCATATCCAGAAAATTCATCAAAACTGCTGGTTGATGGCGAAAGTAAAATAATATCGCCAGCTTTTGCTTTCTCGATTGCCAGCAAAGTCGCTGCTTCTAAATTCTCAACAGAACTACTGTTTGCAACATGCATATCATTTTTAAATCGCTCTCCAGCAGCACCAAATGTCACCAGATGACTGATTTTATTACCATAAGTAGCCATTTCGGTTAAATCTAACCCTTTATCAAAACCACCCATCAATAAAATTACTGGTTGTTCAAAAGCTTTTAAAGCAATGATCGTAGCGTCAGTATTAGTTGCTTTTGAATCATTATAGATTTTAACTCCATTAATTTCTCTAACAAACTCAATTCGATGTTCAACACCAATAAATGAGGCAATTTCTCGATTGATGACTGTTACTGGTACATCACATTTTTTAGCAATGCAGATAGCTGTCATAATATTTTGAATGTTATGGCGTCCTACAACTTTAATATCCGCTAAGTTAATAATTAATTCATCTCGATAATAGATTGCCTGTTCTTTGATCATACAGTCAGCTTCATGTATCAATGACATTGTGACTTGATTACATGGAACTGGATATTTTTCCAAATACTCCATTACTGTTTTATCATCAAGATTAACCACAAAATAATCATCAAGATCAGTATTCTTATAAATATTTGTTTTAGAAGCATAATACTCATCCAATGAGGCCATATAATCTAAATGATCGGGTGTTAAATTGATGATCGTTGAGACATAAGGCTTAAATCGTTCAATATCTAATAACTGAAAGTTACTCATTTCAATTACTACATAATGATTTTCTTCATTAAGAAGATCATTATCTAAAACAACATCACATAGTGGTGTTCCCACATTACCTGCTAAATGAACATGTTGATATTGTCCCTTTAATATTTTATCAATTAAAGTAACTGTTGTTGTTTTACCATTAGTACCAGTTACTCCAATATAATGTTGTTTTTTAGCAACTTGAAAAGCTAATTCAATTTCCGTATATACAGGAATCTTTCTTTCCTTAAGTCTTAAAATAAATGGCTTATGATAATTAATTCCAGGGTTCTTGATTACAAAGTCAAAATCACGTTCAAATAATTCAGTTGGGTGTGACCCTGTTACCATTTCAATTCCCATATCAAGATATTGTTGATATTCTGGAATATCCTTAATTTCTTTAGCTTCATTAACCGTAATCGTTGCATTTAATTTATGAAGTAATCTAATCGCAGCCTTACCACTTTTAGCAAGTCCAATCACTAATACCTTTTTTCCAGTAAACATATTCTATAGCACCCCAATTACAATTGATAAGATTCCACAGATGAAACCAATGAACCAGAATGAAATAGTTACTTGTTGTTCACTCCAGCCCAACATTTCAAAGTGATGATGGATCGGTGCCATCTTAAATACTCGTTTTCCCCGAGTTTTAAATGAGACTACTTGAATAATAACCGATAAAGTTTCCATTAAAAAGACTCCACCAACTAAAATAAGTAATAACTCTTGTTTTGTAAGTATCGCTAAAATAGCCAAGAAACCACCTAGACCAAGCGAACCTACATCACCCATAAATATCTTAGCAGGATGATAATTAAACATCATGAAACCAAGTAAAGCCCCTACCATTGCAGTTGCATAACTTGCAAGAGTATAATCTTTTGTCATGATAGAAAAGATTATAAATGGTGCAATCGCAACCATTGAAAGACCAGTTGCTAATCCATCTAAACCATCAGATAAATTTACACCGTTACTTTCCCCTGCAAACATTACTAAGATTAATGCTGGATATAAATAACCCATATCAATATTAATATCTAATAATGGAATTGTAATTACTGATGTAAAATCAGGAATAAAGTTCATTGCAAAGAAATAACAAATAATTGCTAACGCGATCTGAGCTAATAATTTAGCTAGTGGCGGTAATCCCTTATTACTATGTTTAACAATGATCAAAGCATCATCCACAAATCCAATTGCACTATATCCAACTAAAACAATTGTTGCTAAAATCAGCTCCGGATCAAGTAAATTATTAAAATTAACAATAAAAGCACCAAGAATTGCGGCAATCACAAAAACGATTCCACCCATTGTTGGTGTACCATTTTTTGACTTATGTGATTCAAGTCCTTCTTCACGTTCAACTTGACCAAATTTCATCTTATGTAGGAATGGAATTACTTTAGGCATTGCTAGAACAACAAGAATAAAGCCAATTCCAAAAGCAATTATTAGTTTTAAGAAGTTTTCCATCTATATGTCCCCTTTTTTATAAAATTCGTCTTTACTATATCATATTATCGTTTAATAGGCAAAATAAAAGGGACAAGAGTCCCAATTATTAAATTGTTTTACCCACTAATTCCTAGATCCTTCATTAATTCAAGGGCCCGTTTAATAACTGCGTCCTCATCTTCTCCATCAGCAATAATTTCAATTTTTGCTTTTGTTGGAATACCCAGAGATAGAACCCCCATCAATGATTTCATGTTGACAGTTTTAGATGCGTAGACTAACTTAATATCACTGTTGAACATCTTCATAGTATCAACTAGTTCGGTTGCTGGAGTCGCATAAAGACCAACTGGATCAGTTACGGTAACGTCGATTCTTTTTACCATATTGCTTACCTCCTTAATTACTTATATTATAACATTGTTACCTAGTTATTGCATCTAATATAATTATCTTTTTTCAATTTGAATTACGTATGGAGCAGATAACTTATTCATCATTTTAAACAACGCTACATTATAACTTATATGATCTAAACTGGCGACATATTCCTCAATTAACAAACTTTCTTTTTTTCCCTCATCATGACCAATGTAAACAACTAAAAACAATTCTCCTTTTCGATTCAAATATTCAACTGCTTTTTTTATTGCTTGCAAAGAACTGTCCGCCATAGTTGTAATTTGATGATCTCCATTGGGGAGATAACCGAGATTAAAAATTCCTACATCAAAGTTTTTTACATAGCAATCAAAATTTTCATGAGAAGCTAAAATCAAATTTACATTATCAGTATCTTCTATCAACTTCTTTGTATTATTTAAAGCTTCCTGCTGAATATCAAAACTATAAACTTGTTTAGCCACTTTACTTAAAAATAAAGTATCATGACCATTCCCCATTGTAAAATCAATTGCAATTTGGTAGTCTTTTCTCTTAATTCGATTATGCACATATTCAATCATCGTTTCCATATTTTCCTATACTCCTGTTACATTTTGTGTAATCTATTACAATCGTTTTTATTTTAACACATTTAGCTAAAAAAATTTGTACCAACCTATTTTTTTGGTTATAATGAGACTGTAAAAATAAGGAGGATTAAATTATATGGCTTTAAGTAAAGATTTTTTATGGGGTGGCGCTTTAGCTGCTCATCAATTTGAAGGTGGGGTTTTAAATACCTCAAAAGGATATAGTGTTGCTGATGTGATGACTGCCGGAGCACATGGTGTTCCTCGCCGTATTACTGATCAAATCATGGAAAATGAATATTATCCAAACCATGTTGGAATTGACTTCTATTCTCATTACAAGGAAGATATTGCTTTATTTGCGGAAATGGGATTTAAATGCTTTAGAACATCTATCGCATGGACTCGTATTTTCCCTAATGGTGATGAAACAGAACCCAATGAAGAAGGATTACAATTCTATGATGATGTTTTTGATGAATTATTAAAATATGGAATTGAGCCAGTTATCACATTATCTCATTTTGAGATGCCTTATCATTTAGCAAAAGAATATGGTGGTTTTATGAATCGTAAAACTATTGATTTCTTTGTTAAATTTGCTGAAGTATGTTTTAAAAGATATAAAGATAAAGTTAAATATTGGATGACTTTTAATGAAATTAATAATCAAATGAATTTTAAAAATGATATTTTTGGCTGGACTAATAGTGGTGCTCATTTTGGAGATTATGATAATCCTGAAGAAGCAATGTATATTTGCGGTCATCATACTTTATTAGCAAGTGCATTAGCAGTAAAAATTGGTAAACAAATCAATCCTAACTTTTTGATTGGAAATATGATTGCAATGGTTCCAATTTATCCATTTTCATGTCGTCCTGCTGATATGGTATTATCAAATCAGATGATGCATGATCGCTGGTTCTTCTGTGACGTTCAATGTCGCGGTCATTACCCTGCATATGCTTTAAAAATGTTTGAACGCAAAGGCTTTAATATTAACATTACAGAAGAAGATAAGAAAATTCTTGCTGAAGGAACTGTAGATTATATAGGATTTAGTTATTATATGACTAATACTGTAGATTCAACTGCACATCAAGATGTTTCTAAAGCAACTGATGGTTCAAGTGAGCATTCTGTTAAAAATCCATTTATTAAAGAATCTGACTGGGGCTGGGCAATTGATCCAGAAGGATTAAGATATGCATTGAATATTTTTTATGAAAGATATGAAAAACCATTATTTATCGTCGAAAATGGTTTTGGTGCCATTGACGTTAAAGAAGCTGATGGTTCTTGCCATGATGACTATCGCATCAACTATTTAAAAGCTCATATTAAAGAAATGAAAAAAGCTGTTGAACTTGACGGGATTGATTTAATTGGTTATACCCCTTGGGGATGTATTGACTGTGTTTCATTTACTACTGGTGAAATGAAAAAACGTTATGGTTTTATCTATGTTGATCGTGATAATGAAGGTAATGGTACTTTAGAAAGAAGTAAAAAAGATTCTTTCGAATGGTATAAAAAAGTAATTGCTTCAAATGGAGAAAATCTAGACTAAAAACAATAAGATAAAAGTTACTTTTCTAATATAGTAATCATGTTTATAATATCTTAAGCTGAATTGCTCATTACAGAACATTATTTCTGCAACAAAGTATATTATGGCATGTTTTAACACTTATTAATAAGAAAATATTTTTATTCTTTTAAAATTGATACCGGACTGTTGTAATAACAGTCTTTTTCTACGTCTATTGCTCCTCTTAATCAAAACATCCTGTTACTAGCAAACTGTTTTTCTAATCTAAAAAGGCGACTTCTAAAGATTTAAATGTCGTTCCTTCTACTTATCGATGTATCTATTAGTCCACCTTTCTTTTTTTTAACCATACATAATCCCAATCAAATCAGCTAAAAACCAGCCAATTGGAATTGCCCACCAAATCGCCAAAGTTCCAAATAATGGTGCTAAAAGATATGCTAAAACAACACGTGTCCCTAGCGAAATAACAGTTAAAACTACAGAAATTCCTGGTTTACCAACCCCACGATAATAACCATACAATAAAAATAAACATCCAATTCCTAAATAACAAGCACCTTCAATTCTTAGATACTGAGCCCCTTGATAGATAATTTCAGACTTTGAAGATTCTATGAAGATCAGCATTAGCTTATCAGCAAAGATAAAGACTAAGGCAGAAATAAAAATACAAAAGATAGAAGCCATTACAACTGCTACTTTAAATCCTTTATGTATTCGTTCTTCTAATCCTGCTCCTTTATTTTGAGCAATATAGGTTGAAAAAGCATTACCAAAATCTTGAACTGGCATATAAGCAAATGAATCAATCTTTACAGCAGCAGCAAAAGCTGACATCGTTACTAAACCAAAACTATTTACTAACCCTTGAATCATTAAAATCCCAAAATTCATTACTGATTGCTGGATACAAGTTAATAATGAGTACGCTTTGATTTTCTCAAATATTTCACGTTCAAAATGCCAATGTTTTCGTTGCGGTAACAATTCTTTTTGACTTAGAAAGACATAAAGCATGATACCAATAGCACTAAAAGCTTGGGCAATCAATGTCGCAACAGCAGCTCCAGCTACCCCCATTGCAACTTCTGCCACTAAATAAATATCTAATCCAATATTTATAATTGATGCTAATGCTAGAAAGATCAATGGGATTTTAGAATTTCCCAAAGCTCTTAATAGCGAGGAAAAATAATTGTAAATAAAAGTAAAAACTAGACCTAGAAAAATTATAAACAAATATTGATGGGTATCCGTAAAAATATCCCTAGGAATATTCATAAAATTTAAAATTAGATCAATTGCTAAAAGACAAACTATTTCTAATCCAATTGAAAAAATGCCGATTCCTACAAAAGAGACAAAAAAAGATGTTTTCATTTTATCTAATTGTTTAGCCCCATAGAACATCGAAAATAAAATTCCACTCCCCATGCAAAGACCTAAGATAATGGAAGTTAAAAAAGTCATAATCGTAAAAGATGAGCCAACTGCTGCCAGAGCATCAGTTCCGATATAATGTCCAACAATAAAAGTATCAGCTACATTATAAAGCTGCTGTAAAAGATTTCCTAAGATCATTGGAATTGAAAATTTAATTAATGCCCTGGTAATATTTCCTTCTGTTAATTTCCCTATCATAAAATCACCCCATTACTTACATAATAAATATATCATCCAATAAAGTCAATTAAAGAAAATTATGTAAGATATTTATCATTCTTATCATTATTTCCGTTATCTTTATTGATTTCGTAGTATAATATATTTATAAATAAGGAGGTCGATATAGATGACATTTAATAAAGATTTTTTATGGGGTGGTGCAATTGCAGCACATCAAGCTGAAGGAGCTTGGCAAGAAGGTGGAAAAGGAATTAGTTGCTCTGATGTCGAAACAGCAGGGAATAATGTAACTGGTGCGCCAAGACGCTTAACTGATGGCGTCATCGAAGGAGAAGATTATCCAAATCATGTTGGGGTGGATTTCTACCATCGCTATAAGGAAGATATTGCTTTATTCGCTGAAATGGGATTCAAAGCATTTAGAACTTCTATTGCCTGGACACGAATTTTTCCTCGGGGTGATGAAGAAACACCTAACGAAGAGGGTTTACAATTTTATGATGATTTATTTGATGAATGTCATAAATATGGAATTGAGCCAATTATAACATTATCGCACTTCGAAATGCCTTGGACGCTTGCAAAAGAGTACGGTGGTTTTAGAAATCGTGAAGCAATCGACATGTTCGTTAAATTTGCCAAAGTATGCTTTGAAAGATACCAGCATAAAGTTAAATACTGGATGACTTTTAATGAAATCAATAATCAAGCTGATGTTTCTCAGCACAACTTAATCCAAGAAGGAGCTGTACTTTTAAAAAAAGATGATGATGCAGAATATTTAATGTATTTATCTGCTCACCATGAATTAGTCGCTTCTGCTTTAGCTGTTAAAGCCGCTCATGAGATCAATCCTGATTTACAAGTTGGATGTATGATTGGGATGAATGCTGTTTACCCTGCATCACCTAATCCAACTGATGTAATGAACGCTTTAGGAGCAATGCATCAAAAATACTGGTATGTTGAAGTCCATGCCCGTGGTCACTACCCAAATCATATATTGAAAAAATTCGAAAGAAAAGGTTATGATTTTATTACTGAAGAAGATAAAAAGATTTTATCTCAAGGTAAAGTGGACTATATTGGATTCTCATATTACATGAGTTTTGCTTCAAAATATCAAGGACGTAATGAAAAAACATATGATTATTTCAGTGAGGACTTTGTTCGAAATACTCATCTAAAAGCTTCAGACTGGGGTTGGCAAATCGATCCACTAGGATTACGCTGGTGCCTAAACTGGTTCCATGACCGTTTTGAGTTACCAATGATGATTGTTGAAAATGGTTTTGGTGCTTATGACAAAGTAGAAGCAGACGGAACAATCGATGATCAGTATCGTATCGACTATTTAGCAGCACATATCGAAGCTATGAGGGATGCAGTTGACTATGATGGAGTAGAATTATTAGGTTATACAATGTGGTCACCGATCGACATTGTCTCTGCTTCTACTGGTGAATATGATAAACGCTATGGATTTATCTATGTGAATTACAATAATAATCATGAAGGAGATTTTTCAAGATGTAAGAAAAAATCTTTTGACTGGTATAAGAAAGTCATTGCCACAAATGGTGAAGATTTAAGTGAATAAATGTAAAACGGTATGGACAGTCATACCGTTTTATTATGCAACTATTTTTAACATTCAAGGCAACTTTGATTGATAGACAATAATTGATTTTAACGTATAATCCTAAATATAGGAGGTATGAAAAATATGCTTAGTACGAATCTCGTTTGGCTTAGAAAACATTATCAATATACTCAAGAAGAAATTGCACAGCAAGTTGGTGTATCACGTCAATCTGTAGCAAAATGGGAAAGCGGTGAATCATTGCCTGATATTGACAGCTGTATGGCATTGGCAAAAATATACAATGTAACAATTGATAATTTAATCAATCATGATGAAGATGATGCTGGAATCGTAATTCCTCCCAAAGGAAAACATTTTTTTGGAGCAGTTACTGTTGGTGAACGTGGACAAATCGTAATTCCTCAAGAAGCACGTCGAATCTTTAAAATTTCCGCTGGTGATAAAATTTTGATCCTTGGTGATGAAGAACGTGGTCTAGCTATTGTCCATCAGCGTGATGTTATTAACTTTGTTAGTGAATTAGGAGTACCCAAAAATGAAAAGGACTGATTATCATGGAAATGATTGAAATTAAAAATTTAACAAAAAAATATAATGATAAACTTGCTGTTGATAATTTAAATCTATCAATCAAACAAGGAAAATTACTAGCTCTATTGGGAGTAAATGGAGCCGGTAAAACTACTACACTCAAAATGTTATCGGGTTTGATTCAACCAACAAGCGGTGATGCTAGAATCAATAACTATAGCATTGTTAATGAAAGCCTCTTTGTTAAAGAGCTTATCGCCGTTTCACCCCAAGAAACTGCAATCGCACCGAATTTAACCGTTAGAGAAAATTTGGAATTAATGGCGGAAATCCATGGTTTTAAAAAAACTTTAATCAATAACAAAGTCATCGAAATGATTACCGCTTTTAATTTGAAAGATGTTGCTGCTAAAAAAAGTAAAAAACTATCGGGTGGTTATCAACGGCGCTTAAGTATTGCTATGGCCCTAATTAGTGAGCCACAAATTTTATTTTTAGATGAGCCAACACTAGGACTTGATATTTTAGCCAGAGAACAATTATGGCGCACAATAAAAGCACTAAAAGGTAAGATTACTATCATTTTAACTACCCATTATCTCGAAGAAGCCGAAGCTTTATCAGATTATGTTTGTATTATGAAAGATGGTAAAATCAAAGCCCTGGGAACCACAAATGAACTAATTAAATTCGCCAAGACAACCAGCTTTGAAGATGCCTTTATAAAACTTGCAACAGGAGGAACTGAAAATGAGAACATGGGCCTTTGCTAAAAGAACCACAAAAGAAATTTTACGTGACCCTATTAATATTATTTTTGGTTTAGGTTTTCCAATCGTTATCTTGTTACTATTGACAACAATCCAAAAAAATATTCCAGCCACCCCTTTTTCACTAAAACAATTAACACCAGGAATTGCAGTATTTGGCTTGTCCTTCTTATCATTATTTTCAGCTACATTGATCTCTCGTGATCGAATGTCATCATTATTAGCACGATTATTTACTACTCCTATGACAGCTAAAGATTATATTTTGGGATATACTTTACCATTAATACCAATGGCCTTGATACAGACTTTACTTTGCTATCTAGCAGCATTTTGTCTAGGTTTAAAAATAACACCTGATGTCATTATTGCCATCTTATGTACAATCCCCATTTCAATTATTTTTATTACAATCGGCTTATTTTGTGGCACTATTTTTAATGATAGACAAGTCGGAGGAATCTGTGGTGCCTTATTAACTAATCTTACCGCGTGGCTAAGTGGGACATGGTTTAGTTTAGATTTAATTGGAGGCTTGTTTAAAGATATTGCGTATTGTTTTCCTTTTGTCCATGCTGTAGATATGGCACGAGATGGCTTAAATGCGAATTATCACGCAATGCCTAATAATTTATTCTGGGTTTTAAGCTACGCTGGACTCCTCTTAATTGCAGCTGTTTCATTATTTAAATATAAAATGAAACATAATTAAAAAACTCTTTTTGAGTTTTTTGCTTTCTATTAATATATTATAACGATTTTATTTCTTTCCAAAAACTAATTAATTTCGTCAAAGAATAACTCGCATTAGCTGGTGAACTTGATGGTAACTTAGTAACAGGAAGATCAATAATTTCATCGAAATAGCGATGATACAATCTATCTGCTAAGTTCCCATTTGTATAAATATGCGTAATTTGACTTTGATCAATGATTTTCTTTAGATCATTGACTTCAACATTTGTAATACTACTATCACTCGAACCTTTGATTTCACAACTAGCAATTACATCCCACACAGCTATATGTTGATTTATTAAAAATTCTTTCTTTTCAATAATAGTCTCTGGTAATTCAGTATTATAAATATTTGCAAGAATTTTCCAAAAACGATTCTGCGGATGATGATAAAAAAAGTTGGCCTCCCGCGATTTTACTGATGGAAAAGAACCTAAAATTAATATTTTAGAACTTTTATTATATACAGGTTCAATTAAATGATATTCTCTCATAATTCCCTCCCTTTAAATCAATAATAACATTGTTCCTGCAACGATCAAAATCAATCCCGCCACAGCCTTTTTTGACAAAGACTCTTTTAAAACAAAATACGAAAAGATAATTGTGACGATGATACTCAGTTTATCGATTGGAACCACAATACTAGCCTCCCCTAATTGCAACGCTTTATAATAACAGATCCATGATAAACCTGTTGTAATTCCAGAAGAAAATAAAAAAAGCCAATTCTTTTTTGTAATTTCTTTAATTGTATGATAACTTCGCTGATAAAAAACAATCCCCCAAGCCATAATCAATACTACCGCTGTACGAATAAAAGTTCCCAGATTACTATCAATATTAAGCATTGCAATCTTAGCAATTATAGCCGTCAAAGAAGCAAATAAAGCTGAAGCCAAGGCAAATAATAGCCAATGGTTATTTGTCACTTTATTTACAACCTGCTTTTTTTCAATCATCATATAAGTTCCTAAAGACATAATTATCATAGAAATTATTTTAAGCATAGTAATTTTTTCGTCAAAGAAAATAAATGCTAACAGCATCGTTAAAATTGTACTACTTTTATCAATTGGTGTAACTTTGTTAACATCTCCTAATTGTAGTGCCTTAAAATAACATAACCATGATAATCCAGTTGCAATTCCAGAAAAACATAAAACCAATACTGTATTACTATCAATATATTTTAATTGTTCCTGGGTTCCAGCAAATAAGACCATTATCCATGAAAAAATTAAAACAATTATTGTCCTTAATGCTGTTGCTAAAGAAGAATCAACATTCTTCAAACCAATTTTTGCAAGAACTGCAGTAACCCCAGCAAATAAAGCTGATAGACAAGCTAATCCAATCCACACCCTAAGTTTCCCCCTATACTTATTATATTTATATTTTACCGCAATTAACAAAAAAGAAAAGTGAAACAAACTGTTTCACTCATATTATTCAATTCGTAACATTCGGTATCCAACTCCAACATGGGTCTGAATATATTTAGGATGCGTAGGATCTAATTCTATTTTTTTACGAAGCGTAGCCATAAATACTCTTAATGAGGCAACATCACTCTCTAAAGTACTCCCCCAAATTTCTTTAGTAATATATGTATGTGTTAATACTTTGCCAACATTTCTTGAGAGAAGGCACAGCAACTTATATTCAATCGGTGTTAAATGCAGTTCTTGCTGATCTAAATATGCACATCCGCCAGCGTAATCAATTTTTAGATCACCATTAACAAAATCACTACTTTCTATATTTTGACTTTGATTATAATTAAGCCGTCTTAAAATAACACGTAATCTTGCTAAAAGTTCCTCAACTGAAAAAGGTTTGGTCAAATAATCATCAGCCCCAGCATCAAGAGCCTCAATTTTATCACGATCTTCACTTCGAGCACTAATAACGATTATTGGCATATTTGTCCAAGTACGTACTTTTTTTATAATTTCAACCCCATCTAAATCAGGCAGCCCAAGATCCAACAGCATTATATCCGGTTTTTGTGAAGCAGTTTCAATAATTGCTTGTTTTCCCGTTTGTGAAGTATGATATTTATAATCATGAGTTTCTAAAGTTGTAGCAATCAAATTTCTAACTGCGTTATCATCTTCTACAACTAATACAAATGGCTTATTCATGTATTTCAACCTCCTTAATCGGCAATGTAAAACTAAAAATCGTTCCGTGAGGAATATTGTCCTTAACTGCAATATTACCACCATGCGCTACAATAATAGCTTTACACAAAGCTAACCCTAAACCAAGTCCGCGACGTCCGTCAATAACCTCATGCTTTACAGTATAAAACATTTCAAAAAGTTTTTCTTTGTCCTTATCACTGATTCCTGCTCCATCATCAGCAATTTGAATTTCTACAAAATCTTTATGCTTAAAGGTTTCAATACTAATCATTGAACCTTTTGGTGTATATTTAATTGCATTGTCAACAATATTTATAATTACTTGAATTATTAAGCCAGCATCTATTTTTGCTAAAATAAATTCATCATTAGCCTTTACCTCAATACGGTGTTCATCCTTTTTATGACTAATATGATTCAATGCCTCATTTATAACTTCCTCAATAAGTTCTGTTTCTAAATGCAGATTCATTTTGCCATCTTCAATTCTTGTAACTGAAAGAAGATTTTCAACCAGATTAATCAACCATAATGAATCATCGTAGATTACTTCGTATAACTGCATTTTTTTATTTTCATCTAAGCTGCCGCTATTATTTATCAGTACACTTGCATTACCAGAAATACTAGTTAATGGTGTTCGTAAATCATGCGAAATTGAACGTAATAAATTTGCACGCAACCGCTCATTTTTAGCTTCAATTGCAGCTTCTTCTTTCTTTTGGTTAAAAAACTCTTTTTCTAGAGCTAAAGCACATTCACCAACGATTGATAGTACTAAATTATTTTCAAAAGCATCAAGAATAACATCTTCTAAAATTATTACTACTACACCATAAATATCATTAGTACTAGCAAGCGGTAAATAGTAATTCTTAGCTTGATATGTTTTATTATTCTGGTAGACCCAGTGAACATTAGTTTCAATCTCATCACAATCATGAACAGTCATATTATTATGATGAAAGACTTCATGTAAAATCGTATCATTTTCAGTAATTTGATAAATCATCACTGATTTATTTAATAATTTAACAATTTGTTTAGCTGCCGTTTCTTTAATTCCTGCAATACTTTTTTCTTTTTGCAAAAGACGATTTGTCTCTAATAGAACTTTTGTACGATATGCATGTTGAGCAGACTGTTTTGCCTGCTGTTTTATCCTTATTGCTAAAGTACTCGTAATAAAAGCGGCTATCAGCATAATTGCAAAGGTTACAGGATAACCAGAACCATAGGCTGCTAAAGTAAAACGTGGATTAGTAAACATAAAGTTAAAAATTAAAACACTTAAAATCGATGATACAAGACTATAAATACGGTTAGATGTAGTTATAGCAGTAATTAAAACACTTAAAATATAAACTGTAATTGTATTTGCTTCACTAAAACCTAAATGATGGAATAATATCCCTATCAGGGTTGCTATCAACAGAATAAATATTGAAATAGCTAAATCTTTACCCTTAACAACAAAATTAAAATCTCTTTGCTTTGATTTATCTTTCCCCGTATTTTGATGATAGACAATATTAATATCCAAATCTTTTAGTAAATTTAATAATTTCTTATCTAGCCTTGAACTAAATAAATGTTTCCTGTCCTTTTGACTATGTCCAAAAAACACTTTAGTTACTTTAGCATTTTTGCAAAATTCATTAATTTGATAAGCAATATCTAAACCAAAAGCTGTTTCGATATTAGCACCTAACTTTCTAGCCAAATTAGTATTATATTGGAGTCTTTCGCGATCATCCTTACTAATTTTTGAATTATCTGGTGTTTCAACATATAAAGCAGTAAAAATTGCTTTATTTTCATGTGCTACAGCAGCAGCCATTTTAATCACATCAGGATTAGAAGTAGATGAAGAAAGACATAGTAGAATATGTTCTTGTTGATTAATCATAATATAACCTCACTCGGCTTATATTATAACACAATTTTGCTAACGCGTAATTTCTTTAATTGATTTTGCAGTGCCCATAACAATCAATGTTTCATCAGCGGCAAATACATGATTTGTTGGTGGCAAAGGAAAAATTCTCCCATTCTTTTTAGTAGCTAAGATACTAACATGGTATCTCGTCCTAACTGCCTTTTCGATAATTGTTTTATTCAACCAGCTCTCTGGAATCTTAATTTCATAAATCGCAATATCAGGTGTTAATTCTAAATAATCAAAAACATTTTTTGCTCCATATTTAATTGCTATTTTTTCAGCAATTTCCCGTTCTGCATAAACAACATGATCAGCTCCATTGCGAAGTAATAATTTACGGTGAACATCACGACTCGCTCTGGCAATTATATATTCAGCCCCAAAATCTTTTAATAGTACAGTGATTTCTAAAGCCGTTTGAAAATTATCGCCAACTGCAACTACACAAATATCAAAATTATTAACTCCTAAAGATTTAATAAAATCTTCATTAGTCGCATCACCGATTTGAATTTCATTAACAATATTAACCGCCCAATCAGCTCTTGTTTCATCTTTTTCAATTGCTAAAACAGCATTTCCTTCTTCAATAAATTTTCTTGACAAATGACGTCCAAAGCGTCCTAAGCCGATTACTAATACAGATTTCATAGTTCCTCCATCATCCTATTTGAATTTTTTCAGCTGGTGCTTTTGCTAATGGCGTCACCCTATTCGAAGCAAAAGCAAGCAGGAACGTAATTGAACCAACTCGTCCAAAGAGCATTAATAAGGCCAATAGACACTGTGAAATAACGCCAAGTTGTGAAGTTATTCCAATCGTCAATCCAACAGTTGCTATAGCTGAAACACATTCAAATAATACCGTTATATAAGAAATATTTTCAAGCTGACATATAATCAATGAAACAATCAAAGTCAACACTAAATATGCCATTAAAACACAACTTGCCATTTTTACTATTTCATCACTAATTCGCCGTTTAAAAACTTCAACACCTTTCTTTTGTTTAAACATACTTATAATGTTAACTAGCATTACTGCAATAGTTGTTGTTTTGATTCCCCCAGCAGTTGAACCTGAAGAACCACCTACAAACATTAATATAATTATGATTAATTGTGTTGTTTCTCTAATCTTCGATAAATCAACTGTATTAAATCCTGCTGTACGAGCAGTTACAGATTGAAATAACGAACTTAAAATAGTTGCATTCCCCTGCTCACAAAAATAAATAAATAGTGCTCCTCCGAATATTAAAATTATTGTGGTTGTAATAACTATTTTAGTATGTAATCGCATTTTAGAAAAATGTCCACGATTATCAATAATATCTTTCCAAACCAAAAAACCTAGACCCCCAATAATGATTAAGAGCATAATAATCATATTCAGATACCAATTATCTTGAAAAGAAACTAGCGAACTATATGGTTCAAAATTACCCATTAAATCAAATCCTGCATTACAAAACGCTGAAATACTATGAAAAATTGAGAACCACAAACCTTTAACCAATCCTAATTTTGGACAAAAAATAAATGAAAGAAAAAAAGCCCCTAACGCTTCAATAAAAAAAGTCGCCAAGATAATAAATTTTGTCATTTTTACAATTCCCCCAACATGTGGAGAAGAAATTGAATTCTGCATGATTGAACGACTAATAATTCCTATCTTCTTTTTAGCTAATGTTAAAGCATAAATACAAAAAGTCATAAAACCAATACCACCAATTTGAATCAATAAAATAATTATAAACTGGCCAAACCAGCTCCAATGACTATATGTATCTACCCGAATCAAGCCTGTCACACAAGTTGCTGAAGTGGCAGTAAAAAAAGAAGTCATTATTGAAACTTCCTGGTTTTCTTTCAACGAGATTGGGAGACTCAAGAGAATCGTCCCCATTAAAATAATAATACAAAAACCATAGAAAATAATCTTCATTGGCGTAAGACCATGCAATAATTTCTCAGTTAGTTTTTCTTTGATAGGACATCGCTCCCTTTACCTATACTTTATCTTATAAGTTCACTATACTAAACTATTCATAAATATAAAATAAAGATTTCCTCAATAGTATTAAGATTGTATAAAGATAGAAATTATCTTTATACAATCTTAATCTTATTAGTGAATATCTTACGTCATTTTTATACTATTTTTGGTATTTTATCTATAGAGGTGGTAGTATGGAAACAGTTGGACTATTAATTTTAATGATTATTATTTTAGGCGGGGGCTATTTATTAACCGGTTCGTTAGACACCTTATTAGATCATTTGACTATTAAAGACAATCATTCAAATAAACCCTTATCAAAATAATACTTTTTTAAGTTAATTTAAACTAAATTTAACAGCAATCCGATAGATTGCTGTTTTTTAGTTTTATTTTATACTATAAATCAAATTCATTTTTTTAAACGAACTATTATTAACAGTCTAAACTAATTAAAATTTCAATAATTTAATCCCTTCTAATTATCCTTTTATAATTCCTTAATCAGTGTCTGGATGTAATTAAATAATGGTTGATGCGCACGATCACCATGTTCTTTAATTAAATTAACAATTGCACTGCCAACAATTACACCATCAGCAATATTTCCAAAATGCTTCACTTGTGCTGGACTATTAATGCCGAATCCTACCGCTACTGGTGTATCAGTAACCGTTTTAATTGATTCAACAATTCCTTCAATATCTGTAACAATATTGCTTCGCATACCTGTAACTCCCATTGAAGAAACTAAATAAATAAAACCTTTTGCCTGGGCTGCTATTTCAAGTGTTCGCTCTTTTGATGTTGGAGCAATCATAGAGATTAAATCAACATCATATTTATAACAAATATCACTAACTTCCTTACTTTCTTCATACGGGCAATCAGGAATGATGATCCCATCAACTCCGGTTTCTTGACATTTTTTAAAAAATTCATCATATCCATAGTGGAAAACTGGATTTAAATAAGTCATCAAACAAAGCGGAATATTCGAATGTTTACGAACCTCAGCTACAATTTCAAAAACCTGATCGGTTGTCATTCCTTTCGATAATGCTCGTATATTAGCTTCCTGAATCACCGGTCCTTCAGCAATTGGATCACTAAAAGGAATTCCAATTTCAATCAATGATGCTCCTGCTTTTTCCATTTCTAAGATATATTCAACTGTCATTTTTTGATAAGGATCTCCAGCAGTTAAAAATCCAATAAAAGCTTTTTTATTATTAAAGGCTTCACTAATTCTACTCATGAATATCCACCCCCTGATATCTAGCAATTGCAGCTACATCTTTATCACCACGGCCGGATAAACAAATAATAACAATATCTTCTTTATCCATTGATGGTACAATTTTACGAGCATGTGCTACAGCATGAGCACTCTCAATTGCACAAATAATCCCCTCTGTACGAGCTAAGTATTCAAAAGCAGCCACTGCTTCATCATCACTAACTGGTACATACTGAGCTCGACCAATATCATGTAGATTAGCATGTTCAGGCCCTATTCCAGGATAATCTAGACCTGCTGAAATTGAATAAACAGGAGCGATTTGTCCATATTCATCTTGACAAAAATATGATTTCATTCCATGGAAAACCCCTAATGATCCAGTATTGATCGTAGCTGCAGTTAAAGCAGTATCAACTCCTTTACCAGCAGCCTCACAGCCAATCAACTGAACTTCCTGATCATTAATAAAATTATAGAACATCCCCATTGCATTACTTCCACCACCAACACAAGCCATAACAGCTGTTGGTAACTTTCCTTCATCTTCTAAGATTTGTTCACGTGCTTCCTTAGAAATAATACTTTGAAAATCCCGAACAATCATCGGAAATGGATGTGGTCCCATTACTGAGCCTAATACATATAAAGTATCATCAACTCTTTTTGTCCACTCACGCATTGTTTCATTAACAGCATCTTTTAATGTCATTGTTCCACTTGTTACACTATGAACTGTTGCACCCAACAACTCCATTCGATACACATTTAGAGCCTGACGATCAGTATCTTCTTTGCCCATAAAAATTTCGCACTCTAAACCTAGTAAAGCGGCAGCCGTAGCTGTTGCAACTCCATGCTGACCAGCCCCAGTTTCAGCAATAACACGAGTTTTCCCCATCTTTTTTGCCATCAAAACTTGACCTAAAACATTATTGATTTTATGAGATCCTGTATGATTTAAATCTTCACGTTTTAAATATACTTTCGCACCACCTAAATCTTCTGTCATTTTTTTAGCATAATATAACAACGATGGGCGCCCTGCGTATTCTTTCAATAATTTTTCTAACTCTCGATTAAACTCAGGATCATTTTTATAAAATTCATATGCTTTTTCAACATTATGGATTTCATTCATTAATGTTTCTGGAATATATTGACCCCCATGTATTCCATATCTACCTGTTTCCATTTTTTGTTCTCCTTACTATTTCTATAATTTTATTACGATCTTTGATTCCGTTAGTTTCTACCCCACTACTAACATCTATTCCATAATCAGCTTTACTCATTGCCTCATCTAAATTATCTAAATCAATTCCTCCCGCTAGAAAAAATGGTTTATCTAAATCTTTGATTAGTGACCAGTCAAATGACTTACCGCTACCGCTTATTTTACTATCCAGTAAATAATAATCGCATTCATAATCCAGGTTATTAAGATCATCCTTTTCAATCACCTTGATGGCTTTAATAATCGGCATCTGCACTGACTGTTTTAACTGCTTAATATAAGCATTATCCTCATGACCGTGAAGTTGAATAAGATCAATGATCCCCATTTTAACAATAGCAGTAATTTCACTAATTTGTTCGTCAACAAATACCCCAACAGCCTTTATATTTGAATCAAGTTTATTTTTTAATTTTTCTGCTTGATGAATATCTACTTGCCTTTTACTTTTAGCAAAGACAAATCCAACATAATCAGGTTTTGCCTCATTTACATAATCTATATCTTCTACTTGAAATAAGCCACAAATTTTAATTTGCATTATCCGGTTTACGTAATCCTTGTAAGATTTCAAAAGTCTTACGTTTATCATGAGATCGCATTAAAGTTTCTCCAACTAATACAGCATCAACATTATTTTCTTCTAACGTTTTTATATCATCATATGTCTTAATCCCACTTTCAGAAACAAAAATAATATTTTCTGGTACCATCGAACGTAATTCAATACTGTTATTTAGATCAACTTCAAAATTTCTCAAATCACGGTTATTAACACCAATGATCTTAGCACCAACACGCAATGCCTTCTTTACCTGCATTGAACTATGGGCTTCAACCAAAGCACTCATCCCTAAACGCTCTGCTAAATTCAAACAGCGCATTAGCGTTATTTCATCAAGAATACTGCAAATTAGTAATACGGCATCTGCACCTAATAGTTTAGCTTCATAAATCATATATTCATCTACAACAAAATCTTTTCTAAGTACTGGTATTTTGACTATTTTAGCAATTTCAGCTAAAAAGTCATCATCACCTTTAAAAAAGTCGGGCTCTGTAACTACTGAAATTGCAGCTGCACCAATATCTTCATATTCCTTTGCAATACTTTTATAATCAAAATTTGGAGCAATCACTCCTTTTGACGGTGAAGCCCGTTTAATCTCCATAATATAAGAAATTCCAGCTCTTCTTAAAGCTCGTTCAAAAGGATAATCTTTATTAATTGGCTTATCAAAAGCCAATTTAGCTAATTTTTCAATGGAATTACGTTTTTTGTTTTCTGCTACTCTTTCCAAAGTTCTTTCTACAATATCATCAATAATCATTTTAAAACTCCTTCTACATGTTAGTTTTGTTAATGAACTCCTCTAGTTTAGCTAATGCTTTACCATCATCAATCAATCTAGCAGCTAATTCGATTCCTTCCTGCATTGTTTTTGTACGACCGGCAATATAAATAGCAGCTCCCGCATTCAACAACACAGCATCACGTTTAGGTCCTTTGACACCACTTAAAATATCCCTTGTAATTTTAGCATTATCTTTAGGGGTACCACCTACTAATTCTTCTTTGCAGCAGCGTGTTAATCCAAACTGTTCTGGAGTTATTGTATAACGAGTATAAGTACCATCTTTAACTTCGCATACACTTGTTGGGGCTGATAATGATATTTCATCTAAACTATCTTGTCCATATACTACCATGGCACGTTTAACTCCTAAATTAGTTAACACTTCTGCCAATGGTTCGACTAATGCCTCTTCATATACACCCATTACCTGCATATTAGCACCTGCCGGATTAGTCAAAGGCCCTAAAATATTAAACACTGTCCTAATTCCTAATTCCCGTCTTACTGGAGCCACATATTTCATTGCAATATGATAATTTTGAGCAAACAAGAAGCAAATATTAATGTCATTTAATATTGTAGCACTTTTTTCAGGAGTTACATCAATTTTTACTCCCAAAGCTTCTAAAACATCAGCAGCACCACATTTAGAGCTAGCTGCCCGGTTCCCATGTTTAGCCACTTTTACACCACTTGCTGCAATAACAAGAGAAGATGTCGTAGAAATATTAAATGAGTTTGAACCATCTCCACCAGTACCAACAATCTCCAAAACATCTTTATCATTTAGTAGTTTGATACAGTGTTCTCGCATTCCTGCCGCACTACCAGTGATCTCGTCAATTGTCTCTCCTTTTAAACTTAAGGCTGTCAAATAACTGCTCATTTGAACATCACTGGCTTCACCATTCATAATTTCATTCATACAGCTACGTGCCTCACCGGCAGTTAGATCAACCTTCTTCGATAATTTTAAAATCGCTTCTTTAATCATTTTCTTTTACCCCCAAAAAGTTTTCTATCATTTTTTTACCATCATCAGTTAAAATTGATTCAGGATGAAATTGTAACCCATATACTGGATAATCAATATGCTTAACTGCCATTACTTCACCATCTTCACTCAGTGCAATGGCTTTCAAGACCTTAGCTAAAGTTTCCCGTTTAACCGCCAACGAATGATAACGTGCGACTTTAGTTTGCTGTTTCAACCCTTGAAAAATTAAATCATCAGTCATTTTGATAATCGAACTTTTGCCATGCATCAATTCTTTAGCATAAGTAATTGTACTACCAAAGGCTTCACAAATTGCTTGATGCCCTAAACATACGCCTAAGATAGGTTTTTTATTATAAAAATATTTAATTATTTCCTCAATATTTCCCGCCTCACTAGGTTTTCCAGGTCCTGGCGATATTACGATCGTATTAGGATCTATTTTTTCAATTTCATCAACAGTCATCTCATCATTACGAATTACTTTAATATTTGGATCAATTGAACCAATCAACTGATAAAGGTTATAAGCAAAACTATCATAATTATCAACTAGTAAAATCATCAGTCAATTCCTCCATTTGCTGTATTTAGGGCGCTAATTACAGCTTGTGCCTTATTCAAACATTCTTGATATTCAATTTCTGGAACACTATCATAAACAATCCCCGCACCACTACGGACATATACTTTTTCATTCTTTTTATACACTAAGCGAATTGCAATACAAGTATCAAGATTACCAGTAAAGTCTATATAACCAATAGCCCCACCATAAATTCCGCGACGATTATTTTCTAGTTCGTTAATAATTTGACAAGCCCTTATTTTAGGGGCACCTGATAAAGTTCCTGCCGGTAATAATGCATCGATTGCATCAATCGCATCTTTATTTTCAAGAATCACCCCTGAGACAGTTGAACCAATGTGCATAACATGTGAAAATCTTAATATCTCCTGATACTTTTCAACTTTAACCGTGCCAAATTTAGAAATTCTACCAATATCATTTCTCCCCAAGTCAACCAGCATATTATGCTCTGCTAATTCCTTTTGATCAGATAATAAAGATACTTCAAAATTTACATCTTCATTTTCATTCATTCCTCGGGGTCGTGTTCCTGCTAAAGGATAAGTATAAAGATTTTTATCTTCTAACTTAACCAAAGTCTCTGGTGAAGCCCCTGCAAATTCTTGATCATCGCTAAAAAAATAAAACATATATGGAGAGGGATTGGTCGTTCGTAAAACACGATAAGTATCAAAAAGACTCCCTGTTACTTCAGCCTCTAAACAATTTGATAAAACTACTTGAAATATATCTCCTTCTTTAATATACTTTTTAGCACGTTCTACCATGTTACAATATTCATTTTGTTCAAATAATGCTTTGAAATCACTTTTTAGCCTTAATGGCTCAATTTTAGCTTTAACACCACTAATAATTAAAGCTTGCATTTTTTCTAATTTTACCAATGCCTCATGATAACTTTTTTCCAAATCATCAACTGCAACATTAGCTATCAAAACAATTTTTTGCTTATAATTGTCAAAACAAATAACTTGGTCAAATAACATCAAATCGACATCATTAAACCCCTCTTTATCATCACTTTTCAAATTTAAAACCGGCTCACTATATTTAAAATAATCATATGCAAAATATCCTACCAGTCCGCCAGTAAATGTTGGCAACCCTGCTATCTTAGGACTTTGATATTGTTTCAAAAGCTTTTTTAAATAATCTTTAGGGTGAGTTACCATGAACTCCTTTCCATCGACATTCATTAAATTATTTAAACATGTAATTTCACTTTTAGGATCATATCCCATAAAGGTATAACGGCTCCAGCGTTTTGTATCATCAACACTTTCAAGCATATAACAATGCTTACTATGTTTTTTTAAAATTCGCATCACTTCAATTGGGGTGATACTATCACCATACATTTCCTTGCAGACAGGAACTAAGTTGTAGTCTCCTGTTTTAATAATTTCCTTAATCTGTTCTAATGTTGGATAATACATCGCTAATTTCCTCCTTTGTAAATAAAAAACCGTCCCGACAGAAAATAATTTTCTGTCAAGGACGGATATATATTCCGCGGTGCCACCTTGGTTCACGATACAATCGTGCTCTTAGTAGATGCTATCACATCTATGACTACTGACGTAAGTCTAACGTCAAAGAATACTCGGCTAACGCTTTTCACTTTGCCCTCAGTGGTCCATTTAATAGGCTGCGTTCTACTTGATTCCACCATCCAAGCTCTCTATAAGTGCACGATCTATTTTTATCTCCACTTCATCGGTTTTCTTGGCTATATGATATACCGATATTTTTCTACTGTCAATAAAATATCATGATTTTATCGAATGTTTTTATTATAGTACATTTTTTTATTAATAAAAAATCCTATTACATAAAATAAAAAAAGACTGATTTAATCAAAATAAAAAATCATTTTTCATTGAAAGCCCTTTCATTTTTGGATAAAATATGCTAATATAATGGTGAGGAAAGGATTAGTAGAAAGGAGTTGATAATATGAATGAGATGTATGTAATTTCAGTGTTAATGCTTTATACATTGATTATTTTAATCAATACATTGTTAAATACATATCGTCTGTTAACAACAACTGAGATGGTTGAAGAAAAAGAATTTATTTATCCTAAATCTTCAATCTATCATAGGGTTCATACTTATGTAGCTCCAATGATCCTAAGAATTAATATGAAAAAGGATTACGTACTAAATAAGAAACGTAGACCCCCAATTATATTAATGGCTCACTAAGGTTGAGTCTAATATGAAAAAATAGTTAATAGAGTTTAATTAATTTCAGATATAAATTTAACAAATATGAAAACAAGTGAGAATTAGTATCTCACTTGTTTTTTTATATATTCTAAAAAATCTTCAATATGATAATTAACAATTAATTCCTTTGGAAACTCTACTTCTTTTAAGAGTTCCTCGATCTGATCATAATTTTTTATATCAAAATGAATATGTGCATCACTACCTAAAATAATTTTAACTCGATGTTGTTTGCATAATTGTAGCATCTTAAGTGTATTTTCACGTGAATTTAGACGAGATGGACTACGTAAAGCATTATTATTCACTTCCAACAAAGTATGATACTTTTTAGCTGCTAAAACTACTTTCTCATAATCAAGTGGGCACTTACCATCATCTGGGTGAACGATTACACTAATATGAGGATTTTTAATTGTTTCGATCACTGCCCGTGTATTTTCTTCAATTGTTCCCGCCTCATAACAATGTAAATGAATTCCTGCCATGCAGTAATCAACATAATCATATAAATCTTCTGTAATACTAAGTCTTCCTTGATGATCCAAAATATTAATTTCAATCCCTAACAATAATTTAATTCCCTCTATCTCCCGAGGAATTACATCTAGATTTTTGAAGTAAATTGGAGCACATGTTCCTGGAATTCCCTGGTCATGCTCTACTATTCCTAATAATTTTATATCCTTTTCTTTCGCCCCAGCTACCATTTCACTAAGTGATGAATAAGCATGCCCGCTTGCTATTGTATGTGTATGTACATCTAATTCAATATTCTCCATTTTTATCCCTCCAATGGCTATATCATAGCCTATTTGGTGGCTAAAAACATCTTTTTTTCTATTTTAGTAATGATAAATTTCCTGTTAGTTTATTAATTCGTGTCCTTGTACCATATAGACAAATCCCAAAATATTTAAGCGAAGCTTCACTAGCCAGCTTCATTTTATCAATATATTCTGAATAATCACGACAACTTTGAGCAAGGTCACAAAAATCAATAACTAATACCTCATTAGGATAATAATTAGCCTGTTTTAGTAGTTCTCTGATTAAAAACTCATCACCCTTCAAAACTGGAATTGAAATCGTTACTATTCCACGATGTATATGTTCTTTCATATCATATACATCAGTCCCAACGATTTCCCCTTCTAACTTGCCTAAAGCAGTTCCTAAGATAGCAGTTGTATTAGCAATTAATCCTAGTGGCAAATTTTTATCAACTATCATAACACATTTTCTATCCATTCTTTTGTACCTCGCGTTTTTGAGATAAAAATAATCCAATCAAAGTCAGTACTGTCCCGATGAAAGCCATTAAAGTAATTTGTTCATGTAAAACAATGATTGAAGTCACTACTGTAACTACTGGTACAATGTATATGTAGATACTCGTCTTTACAGCACCTAATATTTTTACTGCCATATTCCAAGTTACAAAACATAAAGCGGATGCACCTAATCCTAAAAATAAGATATTTCCTAAATAAATTGGATTACTAAAACGTCCTAAATCCAATTTAAATCCTAAAGGTATCAATGTCAAAAACATAAATGTTACCCCATACATAAAAGTTCTTCTTGTGACCTGAATCGTACTATAACCATAATCACTAATTCGTTTAGTTAAAATTGAATAAACAGCCCAGACCAAAGCAGCCAGTAATGCTAATATATCTCCCAATGGATTCAGCTTAAAATTACTGCTGCCATTAAAACTAATAAGCATAATCCCCACCATTGCAGCCATAAAACCAATTATAAAATTTTGATTCAATGTCTCTTCTTTCAAAATAAAGTGTGATAAGATTGCCGTAAAAAACGGTGCAATTGAGATTATCACTCCGATATTTGAAGCCATCGAATATGTTAGTGCAATATTTTCTAATAAATAATACAAAGTAACTCCACAAAGTCCCGTTAGAGCAAATGTCAACTCTTGCTTCTTCGTCGTTTTTCTTAGTCTTTTGGGATAAATCAAAATTAAAATAAATAAACCTATCAAGAAACGAAAAAATAATATTTCTATCGGTTTAAAATCAGTTAATAAAATTTTAGTTGAAATAAATGTTGTTCCCCAAATAAAAATTGTTAATAATGCAGCCAAATGTCCTGAAAAATCCTTATTCATCCTCTTTCCCCTTAAAAATATTTTGATACTGTTTCGGTGTCAAGCCGATTAAGCTCTTAAAAAAACGAGTAAAATGACTTTGATCACTAAATCCCGAAAGCATTGCTGCCTCAAGTGGACTAAGACCCTGTTCAAGTAGCTCTTTGGCATGATTAACACGTATTGTTTCAAGATATTGATAGGGAGTTATCCCAAAAGAACGTGCAAAATTACGAATTAGAGTATACTTATTCATCTGTGCTAATTCACTTAATGAATCTAAAGAAATTTGATTGATAAAATTATCATCTAAATGCTTTTTTACTAATTTGATCGGCTCACTAAATCGACTTTTTAATAGCGGCTGGTTATTAGTATATTCTTTAACCAGCTGTTCTATCAAAATATAAAATAATTCTTCTTTCAAAAACTCCGTTTCTTTCTTCATCACACTTTGATGCAATGTGCGTAAAGATTCGACCATCTCACTTTGAAAAGCAACTGGTTTTTCAAAATTTGGTAAATAGCTACATCCTATAACCTCTTTTACTGCTCGCACCATAACATCTGCATCAATATTTAAACAACGATAATCAAGCGGTTGACCGTCGCGACTTTCACAAGTGTGATTATCACGAGGATTTAATAACAGCATATCCCCTGGCTCCATATCATATTCATCCCCACGACAAGACAAATGGCGATTGCCCTTTTCAACAAAACCAACTACATAACAGTCATGAAAATGATTAGGGAATTTTTGCATTATTCCAACAAACTGATATGCTTCAATTTGTAATTGTTCATCATATACGATCGTTCTAGTTTCCACCACCTGTATCCCTCCTTGAATGCTACTATATCACAAGTTTTAAAATATTGCTTGAATGATATTGACATAAATAAAAAAGGGAGCTAGACTCCCTGCATCAATTCTTGAGTATTTTGTTTTAATGCTTCAATAAAAATTTGACCTAAATAGCTGCGCGCTGTATCATTTCGAACAATGTATCCAATCTTGATCGTTTCATCAACAGCAAGCGGAATCGCAATAATATTTTTACCATTCAATTCTTCGCTAATAATCCCTGTTGAAATAGTATACCCATCTAAACCAATCAATAGATTAAACAAAGTTGCTCGATCACTGACTTTGATTATTTTTTGATGTACTAAAGTGCTTAAAATTTCCTCAGAAAAATAAAATGAATTATATTGTCCTTGTTCAAAGGATAAATAAGGAAATGGTTCAATATCTTCAAGAGTCACAATATCTTTTTGAGCTAATGGATTTGTATTACTAACAAAAATATGTGGTTTAGCAATAAAAAGCTGATTAAAAATAAGATTGTTTTCTTTTAACAATTTATTAATAACTTTTTGATTAAAATCATTTATATAAAGAATTCCAATTTCACTTTTAAGAGTTTTAACATCTTCAATTATTTCATATGTGCGAGTTTCCCTAATTGTAAATTCATATTCGTTATCGCTATATTTTTTTACTAAATCAACAAAAGCATTAACAGCAAAAGAATAATGCTGAGTTGAAATATTAAAGCGCTTTTTAGTACTTTTTGTTTCTAAATATCGATTTTCTAAAAGTTCTGCTTGTTCAAGAACCTGACGCGCATATCCTAAAAATTCCAATCCTTCATCACTTATTATGATACCCTTATTAGTTCGTGAGAAAATGATAATTTTCATCTCTTTCTCTAATTCTTTAATTGCATTAGATAAACTAGGCTGTGAAATAAATAATTCTTTAGCTGCTTCACTAATTGAGCCTTTTTGAGCTACCGTAATCACATAGCGTAATTGTTGTAATGTCATTTTCTTCACTTCCTTTGGCCTTATTCTAACACTATTTACTCAGTTATTGAAGTTTGGCACGAATATTTTTAGTTGCTTCGACCATATTTTTTAAACTAGCTAAAGTTTCTGGATAAGCTCGGGTCTTTAAGCCACAATCTGGATTGATCCATAATTTGCTGGCAGACAATTTTTCAAGCATCGAGGTTAAAACTCTTTCTAATTCTTCAACACTAGGAATTCTTGGAGAATGAATATCATAGACTCCTGGCCCGATCTCAGTTTTAAAATTAACTCTATTTAAAGTATCGATCAATGTTAGATCAGAACGTGAAGCTTCAAAAGAAATAACATCACTATCCATATCTTCAATTGCTTGAATAATATCATCAAATTCACTGTAACACATATGGCTATGAATTTGTGTATCTGCTTGAACACTACTATGAACTAAGCGATATGCTGGAATTGCCCAATCAAGATATTCACTTTGCCAATCCCTTTTTCGTAATGGCAATTTTTCTCTCAGTGCTGCTTCATCAATTTGAATAATTTTAATGCCATGATTTTCAAGATCTAAAACCTCGTCTTTGATTGCAAGTGCCAGTTGTAAAGTTGTTTCTGCCAAAGAAATATCAATCCGCGGAAATGACCAGTTTAACATTGTTACTGGACCGGTCAACATTCCTTTAACAGGTTTTTTAGTTAGAGCTTGTGTATATACTGCATAATCTACTGTTAGCGGGCGCACTCGAGAAATATCACCCCAAATAACTGGCGGTTTAACACAACGAGTACCATATGATTGTACCCAGCCATTCTCAGTAAATAAATATCCATCTAGATTCTCACCAAAATATTCAACCATATCATTTCTTTCAAATTCTCCATGTACTAAAACATCTAAGTCTATTTCTTCTTGATACTTGATCCATTCTTTAATCATCTGATGATTAAATTCCGCATATGTCTGTTCATCAATGTCACCACTACGATAAGCTCGGCGATTAGCTCTTACTTCTTTGGTTTGAGGAAATGAACCAATTGTTGTAGTTGGTAAAATTGGTAATTTAAATTTTTCTTTTTGAATTTGGCGACGTACTTCAAATTCCGGTAGGCGAATAAAGTCTTCTTTTTTCAGTGCTGCAATTCGTGCTTGGACTGCTTCATTAGTACGATTATTTGGCTCTTTAAAGAATGCTAAATTATCAACATAATAACTATGTCCTTTTCCAATTCGCATAATTACCTTTAATTGAAATAATTCTTTTAATTTTTCTTGTGCAAAAGAAAAATTATTTTTATATATTTGCTCTAAATTCCTTTCATTTTCAATCGTATAAGGGACATGAATCAAGGAACATGATGTATTTAAAACTATTTTATTGACATTATTTTTTATTTTTTCAATTAAAGAAACTGTTTTTTCATATTCATTCTTCCAAATATTTTTACCATTAACTACTCCTGCAAATAAGATTTTATTTTGATCAAAACCGTAACGATCTAATAAAGTTAAATTTTCCTTACCTTCAATAAAATCTAATCCAATTCCATCAAAATCTAAATTTAAAACTGTTTGATAACAGTCACGAATATCTCCAAAATATGTCTGTAATAAAATTTTTACTGACTCTTTATTATCTAAAATTTTAGTATATATTTCTTTAAACAAGATAATATCTTTATCACTTAAATCAAAAACTAGTGCTGGTTCATCAACCTCAATCCATGAAGCACCTAAATCCCTCAATTTCTTAATAACCTCTAAATACCCATTTATAAGATCATCAAGAATATCTTGATAAGTTAGTGTCCCTGTAAAACGTAATAATTTCATTAAAGTATATGGTCCAACAATGACTGGTTTGGTCTTAATCCCTAAATCAAGTGCTTCTTGAAACTCATCAAAAATCTTAGTTCCATTTAAGCTAATTTCAACTTGATCATCAACTTCCGGTACTAAATAATGATAATTAGTATTAAACCATTTTTTCATTGCTAAAGCTTTAACATCTCCATTTTCCCCTTGATAGCCTCGTGCCATTGCAAAATATTGATCTAATGAATTCAATTGTAATTCTTGATATCGTTTAGGAATGATATTTAGTAAATAGGCTGTATCTAAAACATTATCATAAAATGAAAAATCGTTTGAAGAAATATAATCTATTTTTTGGTTATCTTGTTCAACCCAATGTTCTTTTCTTAAATTTTGGGCAATTTGTAATAACTCACTTTGTTCAATCTGTCCCTTTAAATACCGCTCTGTAGCAAATTTTAATTCTCGATTTGATCCAATTCTTGGATATCCAATAACTGCTGTTTTCATTATTTTCCCCACACTTCTTCAGCAATTTCTTTGACTAATGCAATTTTAGCCCACTGCTGATCTTCAGTTAAATTATTTCCTTCTTCAGTTGATGCAAAGCCACATTGGGTACTCAAGCATAATTGATCTAAAGCTACAAACTGACTAGCTTCGTTAATTCTTGCTTTTATCATTTCCTTATCTTCCAATTCTGAAAATTTTGATGTAATTAATCCTAAAACAACTACTTGATCTTTAATAAATCTAAGTGGTGTAAAATCACCTGAACGATCACTATCATACTCTAAGAAAAACTCATCTACCTTACAGTTACCAAATAATTCCTTAGCAACTGGTTCATACCCCCCTGATGAAAACCAAGTTGATCTGAAGTTACCACGACAAATATGAATTGTTATATTCATATCATCTGGCTTATTAACAATCGATAAGTTAATTAAATATACATATTTTTTGACCAGTGCTCCTACATCAATCCCACAATTAGCATATTCCTCCCGTTTTTCTTTTGAACAAAATTCTCCCCATGAAGTATCATCAAGCTGTAAATACCGACATCCTCGATCATAAAAAGCCTGAATAATCTTTTGATAAGCCATAGCTAAATCTACAATCAATTGTTCATCATCCTGATATCTTGCAATTGGCTGATATTCTTTTGTTCTAACGCAGGCAATTAAATGTAGCATCGTTGGTGCTGGAATCGTCATTTTTGCTGTTACACCATTTTCAATGATTGAATTTAAATATTCGAAATGTTCTAAAAATTCATGATCTTCAAAATCAATTTTATCAATAATTTTTAAAGTCGCCGCCTTGGGCTGAACCCCTTTAAAATCAACTGACCATTTTTCAGCTTCAATTTTTTTAACACCTGTTAAACCTGCCAAAAAATCAAGATGCCAATAACTCCGACGAAATTCACCATCACTTACAGCTTTTAAACCAGCTGCCTCTTCTTTTTTTACTAATTTTAAAATCTCTTCATTTTCAATTTTTTTTAATTCATTTTTACTAATTAAATTATTATTGAAATTCTCACGAGCATGTTTTAAACGCTCGCTTCTTAAAAAACTTCCAACTATATCATATCGATACGGTATTTTATTCATGTTATCACACTCCTTGTGTACATAGGATAACAAATCTTTTTATTATTGAAAAATACTTAAAACATAGGGTTATATATAGTTTAAAACTATATATAAAAAAGATTAGTTTATTCACTAATCTTAATTGATATTTCAGTAAAATACTCATCAATACTATTGATTGCAAATTCATTGAGACCTCTTTCAAAAGCATATCCTATTAATTTCAAGTTTTCCTTTTTTGCAAAGTTTAACATACTACGATATAATACAGCTATTTTATCCCAATCCCCTTTAACATAACCACATAAATATTTTCCTTTAGATTGTAATAAAACGTTTTTGCCATATCGTTTGTTTTGAAGGGAAATAAACAGACCATCGTAATGTTCAAAATCATTATTTTTAATTTTATCAATACTAATATAACTGCCACACCCTACTTTATATTGTTCTATATTCCAAGCCTGCTGCAAATATTCTAAAATTTCTTTAACATCATATTGAATAAAAGGCTCATTTGAAACTAATAAATATTCATCTTGGCGCTCAACGATTTCGATTTCAAAATCAGTAACTCGTGAACTCTTCAACAATTGATTCTTTTTTATCTCTAATACCTTTTTTGTTTGTTTTAAACGACGAATATCTTGTTCTATTTTTAGTATTTTATCATCAGCAATATTTACAAAATCATTAACATTAGGATTATTTAGATAACTTTTAATTTCGCTGATACTCATATCTAACTGCTTTAGCATTAGAATATTTTCTAATTCAATACTTTGAAAATAATCGTAATATCGATAATTATTTTCACCTTTAAATTTTGGTTTAAATAAATCAATTTCATCATAGTAATGTAGCGTTCGCTTATTAATTTTATGTAATTTAGCAAATTGTGCAGTAGTTAGTTTTAATGATTCATTTTTTAACATTATGTTCCTCCTTGACTTTACAGTAACTGTAGACTTTATGATAATTATATATTAAATAAAGGAGAATAGTATGAAAAATCAAATTATTTTTAGACCAATTATTAAAAAAGACTATTTAGCAATTGAAAAAATTATTCGTGAAGCATGGCACTATGATGAGTTTTGTACTTCCAAAATAGCTAAATTACTATCAAAAATTTTCTTAAGCAGCTGTTTAAGCAATCAAACTTTTACGCTTGTTGCCTTGCTAAAGGAACAGCCTATTGGCATTATTATGGGAAAAAATATCAAAACACATAAATGTCCCTTTAAATATAGGGTTAAACAAGGATTCAATATTTTTAATCTCTTAATAAGAAAAGAGGGACGAAAAACAGCTAAAATATTTAAGGCTGTCAATAATATTGATAAAGTTTTGTTACAACAAACTAATCAAGACTATCAAGGCGAGCTATCTTTCTTTGCAATTGATGCACAGTATCGGGGATTAGGTCTTGGAAAAGAATTATTTAATCTACTGATTAGTTATATGCAAGAACAACAAATCAATAGATTTTATTTATACACTGATACAAGCTGTAATTATCATTTCTATGAGCATCTAGGGATGATGCGCCGAGTTGAACAAACTCACTGTTTTAAAATCAACAATGAAAAAAACGTAATGCATTTTTTTATTTATGACTACTTGTGCAAAAAAACAGTTTCTACTGAAACTGTTTAATCGAGTTTATTTAGATTTTCTTCATCCAAAGACTTTTTAATCTTATAAATATATTGCCAGCTTCCTAATCCCATAAAGATTAATCCAAGGACTATATCTCTAACTACAATAGCAAAGATTTCACTGAATGAAAGGAAGTAAGGAATATATGAAAATGCAGTAAAAATACTTTGTAATTGCATCAGATCTTTAATTTTTAGCCCTAAGCTGATTGATTCTGCAAAAAACAGTACCAAAACGCTACAAATAATTGAAATTATTAATCCTTTTTTAGAAATTTTACCAGCCATTCGCTGATAACCATTTATCGCTAAAAAAACAATTAAATAACCTAAGAATGCGACGATAAAACCGATTTGATACACCAATGCCCAAAGCACACCACCAATTAGAGCACCAGCCACAGCACCAATGATTCCTCGGCTACTGTCCTCAACGATTTCTTCAGCTTGGGTACTGATTGCATCTCTACAGTCATCACACATATTCATCAATTGACCATGATACTCATAGAATGAAGTTGGTTTATTAATATGACAAGTTCCACAACTTGGAAGGAAGCCCAGATCTCTTAACTTTAAAGTAATTCGATTTAAAATCTCATATACTTCATGTAATTCCTCACTTCGCAAAGCACTTAAGGTAATTGTTCCATTACTATAATTAATAGTTTTAATGTTTGTTAATATTGTTCTTAAATTATTAAAATATTCATCTAGAGCAGTTCGATCTTCCCCAATAGTATCGATTGTAATAATTAGGTCATTGTTAGCACTCCCAAACATCACTACTACTGGATAATCATTAAACATTCCATATACATTATTACGTGTATCAAGTTTCAAATTATTTAATAAAGCAAACTCTTCAATATCATTACTACTTACATTATTGTTACTGTTAACTACACCATAAAATTCATTCTCGTTTTCTAAAAAGAATTTATTAAATGTTAATGTCATATATGGCAATAACCAAATAAATAATATTCCCAGTGTTACTGTACTTAATAAAATCCAGCCATAAAAACTAAAAAATAAGACAAAACATTTCATTTTCTTTCCTTGCATCATTTTCCAGCTTGTTGTAATTGCTTCAAAAATTGATAAACTAGGATAATTTGCTAAAAGATAAGGTGTCATTGATAACCCTAATCCCAAAATAATTCCTGGAACAACAAATGCCAATGTTCCTAAAACACAAATAAGTCCAACAGCCAGAACACCAAATCCCTGTTTAAAATATTGCCCTATAGGTGCTCTCAATTCATTAAGATCAGCAATATCCTCCTGCACAATTTTTTTGATATAACGATATATATTGACTGAAAAACCAATTACTAAAAAATATAAAGCAAATACTCCCACTGTCACAGCTAGATCCATAAAAGTAAAAGTATCATAATAACTGCTTCCCCCAATGTCGATCATTACTGAAAATAGTAATAAAGCAATAAAAGAAAGTCCTAGTGAAGCCGCAAATATAGCTAAAAAACCTTTCCAAATATTCCATTTATTCGATCGTGTTTTTTCTTTAGCCCATAATTTAATTCCTACTCTGTCCATCTTTATCTTCTCCCTCTTACAAATTTACTAATAGCCTATATATTCCGGCAATTTTGTGTACCGATTAATAACACATGCACTTATTTGAGCTGGTGTTAGAAATAGACTTTTTGATAAATCACTATTTCTAATATCCATCTTTCTTACATCACTTCCTAAAAAATTAACACCACATAAATCACAATTAGACAAATTTGCCCCAATTAAAAAGGCCCCCTTAAAATCTTGTCCACGTAAATCTTTTTCATGTAAATCACAACCCATAAAATCAGCACGATTCAGTACTGTTTTTCTAGCTTGCAATGGTTTAATTTGAATATCTTTATTCATTTGACAATAGACTTCCTGTAATAAAGGATTTACTAATTGCCGATACTTATTTAAGTCAAGTGCAAGGATTTCTTCGGCATCTAAATAAGTTAATGATTCAATCATCTGATAATATGTTTCGAGCTGTTCATTTAATCGTTGACTTTGTACAAAATTTTTACCAACATATAAATACCATAAAATTTCATGCAGCTGTACCATAACTTCAAATACTTCAAATAGAAGCTGGTCATCTTCTTTGAACAGGGCTGTCTTTTGTCCCGCTCCAAGACAATCGTAGTTTATACAACCATAATAATTTACAATTTCTAGCTGGTCATGTATTTTGCAACGATAATCTGCTAATAAATTTTTACAATTTCTTTTTGCTGGTTTATCATAAGGAAAACCATCACTTTTAAAAAAGAATAGTGCTCGACAACAAAATCCTCTACAACCACAACAGTCTGTTTTCAAACCAGATAACTTATTCATAATATCCTCCAAAATAAAAGATGAAGATCCTATCTTCACCTTTTATTATACATGATTATTACAAACTATTCACTAACTCTTTTTATATCACTATTATCAAAAATATTACGATTGATTGCTTTATTTTGATGTGCCACAATTGTTGTACAAACAGCATCACCTGTAATGTTAACTGCTGTTCGTGTCATATCTAAAATACGGTCAATTCCCATGATCATCCCAATCGCTTCCACTGGCAACCCAACTGAATTAAATACCATCGTTAAAGTAACTAATCCAACACTTGGAATTCCCGCTGTCCCAATTGAAGCTAATGTAGCTGTTCCAATTACGGTTATGTAATCTGTTAGATCTAGATTGATTCCAAAGGCTTGTGCCGCAAAGACGACTGCCACTCCCTGCATGATTGCCGTACCATCCATATTGATCGTAGCCCCTAAAGGAATTGTAAATGAGGAAATTCTCTTTGAAACTCCCATTTTTTTAGCTAACGTATCTATTGATAAAGGGATGGTCGCATTTGAAGTGGCAGTTGAAAAAGCAAAAGCCATAACCGGAAAAAAGTTTTTAATAAATTTAATCGGGTTTAATCCCGTAAATAATTTGAGTAAGCCTAAATATACAAATAAACACTGAACCGCCAATGCTATCAAGACAGCAATCATATACTTACCTAATGGTAAAAAAGCACCAAATCCTATTCCCGCAAAAGTCCTTGCAATTAAACAAAATACTCCTAATGGTGCAATTGCCATAATCATCATAGTCATCTCCATCATAATATCATTAAACTGACTGAAAAAGTTACCAACCACTTCAGCACGTTCACCTAACTTAGCTAAAATAACGCCAACTAATAAAGCAAAAACAATAATTTGAAGCATATTGCCATTTGATAATGCACTAATTGGATTATCTGGAATAATGTTTAAAAGTGTTTCAACAAGTGTTGTAGATTCTGTTGTCCCTACATTTGCAGCAGTTGATTGAACAGCTGACATATCTAATCCAAGTCCAGGATTTATCAAATTACCAATCAATAAAGCTACTGTGATTGCTAACGCTGTTGTAAAAAGATAAAAAACAATCGTTCTAACGCCTACTGAACCAAGTTTTTTTGTATCTCCGATTGCCATGCTTCCACATACCAAAGAACAAAAAACTAACGGCACTACAAGCATCTTCATCAATTTAATAAAGCCTTGTCCAATCACATATAAAATACCATCAATAACAATATCATCCCGAACTGAACCAGCGGGTAAGTTAAATAGTATTATTCCTAAAATTGCCCCCGCTATCAAGGCAATAAATATTTTTGTAGTTAAACCAATTTTTTTCTTCGCTTTCTTTAATGCCATCCTAATCCTCCTTGATTTCTTTTATATATTCTTGTAACGACTCTTGCCAAGTTGGCATTTGATACCCATTGACTAAACGTAAAATAAAATTATCTAGTACGACATATGATGGACGAACCACCTCATCAGCCATCTCTTTTGTTGAAACTGGCGTAATCATCACATGACTATTAATTTGTTTACTGATTTCTTTAGCAAACTCATAACGACTACACACACCTTTACAAGTAATATGATATGTTCCGTATTCACTAGTTTCCATTAAATATAGAATTGCTCGAGCAAGATCTTTAGCACTAGTTGGTGACCCAAATTGATCATTTGCAACATTTAAAAAATCTTCTTTTTTACTTTTAGCTATAAACTCATTAACAAAATTTGTACCATTTTGTCCATAAATCCAATTACTTCGAATAATAAAATGTTTATGCGTAAATTCTTTAACATAGTCTTCTCCTGCTTTTTTTGAACAGCCATACACTGTTTTCGGTTTCGCCACATCAAACTCGTTATATGGTGTATCACTTTTACCATCAAAAACATCATCAGTTGAAATTTGAACTACTTTAGCTCCAATTTTTCGAGCTACAATACACAAATTTCGTGGTCCTAAAGCATTGACCCGAAAAGCTTGATCACGATTCCTTTCACACTTATAAACATCGGTAATCGCAGCACAATTAATGATAATATCCGGTCGATTGATTTCTCCAAAACTAATCACATCATCTGTATTAGTAATATCTAATTCATCTTGATCTGTATTTAAAACTTCTATTTCTAATGGTTCAATTACTTCATTAATTGCTGTTCCGATTTGGCCATTGGAACCAACAACCCATACTTTTAACATAATTTTCCTCCTCTTTTCATAATAAAAGCGCTGAATGTATCAACGCTAATCTTTTTTTATTATAGCAATGAAATTTTATACTGTCAAATTTACCTCATCTTTTAAAATTGAGTAAAAGAAATCATCATGAACAATCTCTTGATAACCGGTTACCCCCATACGAAGACAACCTTCATACTGAAATCCTAGTTTTTCTAACAACCTTGCAGAAGCAGTATTTTCTTTAAACACTCGAGCACTAATAATATCAATCTCTTGCTCAAACAATTTTATAATAATAGCTTGCAGAGCTTCATACATATAGCCATTACGATAATACCTACAGTCTAAATAATATGATAAACTGAGAGCATTTACACGATATCTTAAACGATCAGGATTTATAAACACAGCACCAATAACATTATTAGAATTTTTTAGTTCTATGCAATACATCATATCATGTTCCCTCTCAATATCTCTAATCATCTCAGCAAATTCATATTTCGTCATCGCATTAAACTTTAACGTTGCCATATCATTATGAATCTTTAAAAGAGTTTGAGCATCATTATTATCGGGACTTCTTAAAATCAACCGTTCTGTTATTATTGTTTCCATTATTTTCTCCCTTATCCAAATAACTCATTATTATATACTCATATTGTACCACGACAAATAAAAAAAGATGATAATTAATCATCTTATAACCAATTTCCAAACAATTCAAAGCCACAATTAATAAAATTAAACTTAGCAACTTTTTTATTCTTTTTATAAACTAATAAAACAGCTAAAGCATTAAGACTTTCTTCAACATAACCATTCATCTTTCCTGATTGTGGTGATTTTAATTCAAAACGATGTCCTGCTTTTATTTTCAAATAAAATGTATGAGGATGTTGACTAATAATTAAATAATGATATCCTTCCCGCGTAAACATATCTTTTACTCTTGCTCCATAATAAGTTGCTACTCGAATTTGTTGATCATCTACTAATAAGTTCATGATCAATCCTTGAAAACTACACGCTAATAGTGGAATCTTAGCAATTGATAAAAATAAACTTGCCTCTTTTTCTTTACAGCTATTTGATTGTAACCATAAATAATCTTGTGGAAATGAACGTCCCCAGTCCTTTTCAATATAGCCATCACCAATTATCTGAAATTTCTGATTATTTACTTTTAAGCTCCCAGTAATATGATGTCGCAGACTTATTATTGCATGATTACATTCTAAAAATGGTAAATAATGAAAAGGTCCCATAATCGTTGGAGCATAACATGTTGTTTCTAGTTTAGTATACTGACTATTTTTCAAGTTTCCTTGAATATCAACTAGCCCATTATCAAGATCCAAAATAATTTGTTCTTTAGTAAAAAAATTATTTTTAATTCTAATGTAAAAGGGATCTTTTCCCCACTGGAAATCATCTAAACTATATTCAATCATCTGACTTTGGTTTGTATATGTATCCAAAGTTTGAATAAATGCACAAGATTTTTCAATTGTCTTACTAATCCCGACAATAATTGCTAAAGAAATTTTACAATCAACAATTTTGAAATACCATCCTTCAAACAAGCGCTGGTCACTGTCTTTAAGATGTAAATTAAGTTCTGTATTTTCTATTTTCATTTTCTCACCTACTAGCAAGTATATGAAAAAGCTGATAATTTATACATTACCTTCTTTAAGATTTTTGAATCTCTACCTTATTTTTTAATTGATATTTGACTTTGAGAATTTGGATAATCACCATTAATAATGTCGGCACAATAATCAAACCTATTACACCCATAACTTTCATTCCTAAATACATCCCAACTAATGAAAGAACTGGAGTTACTCCAAGATTTTTAGCAATCAATTTTGGTTCCAAAATATTTTTTGTTATTACAATAATCATATAGATAACAAGTAATGCTCCTGCAAGATATATTTTATTTGTCAGAGCACTGATTATGATCCATGGAATCATGATCATATCTAATCCTAAAACCGGCATAAAATCAAAAATTGCTATTATGCAAGCCAGCATTATACTATGATTAATCCCTATTATTTTAAATCCTAGCCATAATTCTCCAAACGTAATGATCATAATTATAAAATAAGCTTTAAATAAATTACTTAATACTTCTTTAATTGTATCTATTATAAGTGCCACCATTTCATATCGTTTAACTACCAGTCTTTCAATTCTAGAATAATCTAGAAGAATAAATAATGAAGTAATAACAACAAATATTAAATCAAATAAAATACTTGGTATTTTCATAATAAAAGCAATTAAACCAGTAATAAAGCCAGTAGAAATACTTTCAACTATGCTCATTGATCCACTGTAAATAACATCTAAGTACTTTGTTGCATCAATTATATAATGGTTTTGACTAAATAACTGATATAAATTTTCAAGATAATTAGGCAATAACTCTAATACCGTGTATATTTGAATTACAGCAAATATAATCATGGCAATAATTACACCAATAAAAAGAAGATAATTAAATACAATCAAACATTTTGAAAGAAAAATATTTTCAATCTTTAATAATTTAATTTCTTTAGCTAATAGCGGCTGCAGTACCAAAACAATCAAGCAACTAAAAAAAAGCGGAATCAGCCAGTTTATTAACACATATGTAGCTATTACAATCATAATTATTATCATCAAATAATAACTATATTTAATTAATTTTTCTTTCATCTAATCACCAATACAGTATATGTTTAAAACAAAAAAGAATTCCTTTAGGAATTCTAATTATTTACACTATGGTGTACGACAAAAGAACTATCATCTATTCCTTTAAATACGTAACCTTTATTTTGGTAATATTGAATTACAGGCCCAATTGCTTTTAAAGAATTCTCTTTTCCATTAGCATCATGAAACAATAACATAATATTTTTCTCAGTCGATGCTGTAGCATTTTTAATCAATTGTTTTACTGATAATTGTCCCGAGCCATCTTCACTATCCTCATTCCAATCGTAATATTGATAACCGCGATTTACTACTTCTTTAGTCAATTTACTCATAATCTTATGACAGTATTTCTTAGAAACCTGATTACTACTGCCACCAGGAAAACGAATATATTTAGGCACACTTCCAATTTGACTATATACAAGATCTTCAATTTTTTTTAAATCTGAAAAATATGCTGATGACGAGTTATATATTTGATCATATTCATGAATATAAGTGTGTAATCCAATCGTATGACCTTGGTCATGAGCTTTTTTTATTAAATCATAATAATTTTCATTGGTTCCTGTTACAAAAAAAGTTGCTTTAGCATCGTAAACCGCTAAAATATCTAAAACCTTTTGGGTGTTCATCGATGGACCATCATCAAATGTTAAATATACTACCTTCTCATCACTAGGCTCAAAACTTCCTATTGTCTTATTTTCAACAACGCTAACAATACATGTTTCTTTTGTCATATTCCCAGAACGATCTTTAGCAAAATATACAATTTGATAATCACCTACTTTAGAAATGTCCAAATTAGAACTATCAATTGTTAAAGTTGGATTATCATCTTGATTGTCTTTAACACTGACACTTGATAGAAGATCAATATCACTATCTTTTAAAACACTTAAATTACGAATTCCTAATATTTCTGGCGGAGTCGTATCTTTAGGTAACACATGCACGACTGTTTTTTTGGTTACACAGTTACTGTTAGCCCGACATATCGATACTTCAACTTCGTAATCCCCTACATGATCAAATTGATAATCTTTTTTGAATTTAACTGTTGTCCGAGAATTATCATAAATATCTTTTACTACATCCCGAGCAGTTATCTTCATTCCAAGATCAACAGTAACTTCCTGTACTTCAACATTTGGCTTTAAAGTATCCTGAAGTTCAATCGTAATCGTAGTTTTGATGTTATTATAAATATACGTAATCGGATATTTACCGACTTTACTAAAATCAATCTTACTAGTATCTACATTAACGTCACTAATTGAGCCGCCAATAACTTTTTGAATATTAGCCTGAGGATCGAATTTATTAGATATTTCAATGACAGGATGATAGTTGTATAAAACGATTTGATTAGTTGGTTTAATTGATAATATTATCAAGGTAATAACTAGAACTAAAATAATTAGAAGTAGTTTATACTTTTTCACTTTGATCCCCTCATCAAACCATATTCACCCTTATAAAAAAAAGAACTGCTCCGTGAGGATAAACAAAAAAATCTTAGTATCGTGGTACATCCCTCGTCAAGCAGACACGGGATGTACCATTTATCTAAGATTTATTCTTCTTCTAATTGTTTTAATTCATCTTCACCAGTAATATATTTAAGAATTGCCGTAGCTGCTTCTTGAGGACCTTTATGTTCGTTTCCTTTAATTCCTAAACGTGTTCTTAATTGTCCTACTTTAACCCCTTGTTTAAACATTCTATTGAAATAATCAACTAAAATAACTTCAGTTTGTTCTTCACGTTGTACTGGTCCAAATGGATTAGCAAAATAGCTGCCTACTAAACCGTATTCAGTAGTAGTTCCTTTAGCCATACGATTTCCTGCTCTAAATACATCTAAAGCACTATTTACATCATCAAAGAAACTTAATGATTCGCCACCCTCTTCATAGTTATTTGCATATAGGAAGAAGTCAACATCATGATGCGCAACAACATCTTTATAATCAGTGATTGGTATTACGATTCGCGCATTTACTTTATCTGGATTCATAAAAACAGAACGGTCTAATTCTTTAAAACTATACCCTGCATCTAAATCATCAAGTCGTACAAATGCTCCAATTTCTGTACCAGAAGTTTTAACTTTACCTTCTTCGTCTAATAATAGAACACCCATATCATCATATACAGTTACTAAATCACGGATATAAGCTGCTCCAAATACTTTAATTTGTTCAATTGTTTCTGATTTACCAGCGCCACTGTCACCCATAACTACTATATTTTTAACTTCACCAGAATGTAACGTAATTTTAACCATCGCTCCATGGATAGGTAATTGACGTTGATTGATCTTACGAACATTGTGTAAAGTTAACATCATTTTTTTCATATAACCAAAGTAATCAAAATCATCACTTGCTGATAATAATGCTACCATCATATCATTTTCATCATCTTGATAGAAACTTTGATTCATCTTACCATCTTCATAACCGTATACATAGATGATATCTGGTTTACGATTACGATATTCTTCTTCACTTGCTAATTCAAATAAGTTACATAAAGCAACCCCTTGAGCCATAAATGCTACATTGAAATATACAAATGCTAATAAATCTCCAACTTTAGCTGGATAACAGAACCATTGTTCAGAATCAAATTTCAAATCTTCGATTGGATTATGTTTTGTTTCTGGGAATACCCCATCACGTTTATTCCGCTTAGAATAAGTAATGAATGGTGGATGAATAATTACGGTTTCAATAAATGGAATATCATCTAAATTACGATATTCATAAGGTAAGAATGAACGCATATTTGTTACTCTTAAACCTGCATTAACCCCCGCAGTAATTTGACGGTATACATGATGACGATATCCCAAAGCTGTTTCTTCAATAGTACGGTATACTGATAAAACTAATTCTTCAAACTTAGCTTGAGCATCTCCGAACTGAACATTTTGATATCCTCTACTTGTATTTTCATTATATACAACACTATAACGTTGTAATTTTCTCCAGAAAAGATATACTTCCTCAATTACTTTTACAAATTCATCACGATCTCTAAAATATCCTGATAAATGTGGATATGAAGATAGAACTTCTTCAACAGACATCACTAATAACAATTTAAAAATTGTTCTTAAATCACTAACAATTTCCACACTCTCACTTTTTACTTCTCTTAAATAAGTATAAGTAGTATTTTCTTTTCTTTTTCCTTCGTGAACGAATCCTTTTAAAACTCGTGCAAAAGATTCACTTTCGATTAATTGACAACGAGATTGGCAATATTCTTCAGAAAAGTTTAAGATCGCGTTCCCGCGAGTAATTTTAAATTTATAACTCATTTTACCACCCTTTCTTTCTTCAACAAGCTACTTCCCCCACTTATTGATTTTTGTCATTTTAACACAAAAGGCACATTGTATACAATACTTATTATAAAAAAAGTTAATTTTCTTTCTAAAATAAAAAAGGTCGTTAAGACCTAATTAATTTAAAAGAAAGGAACTGTAAAGAAAACTTTGCCAATCACATCTTCATCAAAATCAAAATAACCTAATCGTCGTGAATCAAGACTATTATTACGATTATCGCCCATAACAAAAACTTTACCTTCAGGGATATCGATCGACATATCTTCATTATTAGTCATAACCCCATTAATGTAGTCTTCTTCTAGTAATTTACCATTTAAATAAACTTGATTATCTTTAATATCAATATGATCGCCACCAATTCCAATTACACGTTTAATAATATAAGTTTCCTTTTTAGCAGCATCAACATAATCAACAACAATAATATCATTACGTTTTGGTTCTTTATTTTTATAAAATACCTTATCAACTAAAACAATGTTACCCTCATGATAAGTTGGTATCATCGACGTTCCATAAACCCTAGATATTTGAACAAAATATAATATACCATATGTAACTATTAAAGTAATTACAATAACCTTTAAGTATTCCAATAAAATACTCTTTTTGCTTTGTATAGCCTCTTCCATTTTATCACCTGAAGTCATTATAACACTTTTTGTTGTTCAATCAAGTAACTATGTTATTTTACGATAATTTAATTTTAAAAAAAAAGTAAGTTTAGCTATTTTGCTAAAACTTACTTTTAAATAATAATTTTATTAAGAGAACGGAACCGTAAAGAAAACCTTACCAACTACATCTTCTTTGAAATCAAAATAACCCAAACGCCGCGAATCAAGACTATTATTACGATTATCGCCCATAACAAAAACTTTACCTTCAGGAATATTGATCGACATATCCTCATTATTAGCCATAACCCCATTGACATAGTTTTCATCAAGTTTTTTGCCATTTAGATATACTATATTATCTTTAATTTCAACATGATCTCCACCAATAGCTATAACTCGTTTGATAATATGCTTCTCTTTTTGATTTGCATCTTTATAATCAACAATTACGATATCATTTCGCTGAGGACTACTATTTTTATACAATACCTTGTCTACCAAAACAATGTTTCCCTCTTTAAATGTAGGGACCATTGAAGTCATTTGAACTCTTGATATTTGAATAAAATACAATACTCCATATGTAATCACTAAAGTGAGCACAATTACTTTTAAATATTCTAATAAAATACTTTTTTTACTTTGTGTAGCCTCTTTCATTTTTATCACCTATGAACATCATAACATTTATTACTGTTCATTTAAATGACTACGTAATTTTGCAATAATTTTCTTTTCTAATCTTGATACTTGAACTTGGGAAATATTTAAACGCTGAGCGACTCGCTCTTGATTAAAATCAAGCTGATAACGCATATAAAGAATTAACTTCTCTTTTTCATCAAGTTTATCAATTTCCATCTCTAATGCAATTTTTTCAAACCACATCTTATTATGTTTATTTTCAATTCGTTCCTCCATTGAAATAGAAGAACCGTCCTTTTCATAAATTGGTTCACTTAATGAGGTTGGATAATAAGATGAGTCAATTGCCTCAACAACATCTTGAACATCAACATCTAAATAAGCTGCAATTTGTTCAACTGTTGGATCTTGACCGGTTTGATTAGTTAGTAATTCACGAGCTTTATTTATTTTTAAATTAAGTTCTTTTAAAGAGCGACTCACTTTAATTGTCCCATCATCTCTAAAATAACGTTTGATTTCACCCATGATGATTGGTACTGCATATGTAGAGAATTGTACCCCATAGTTAGTATCAAAGTTATTAACAGCTTTCATCAAACCAATACATCCAATTTGAAAAAGATCTTCTTTATCATAATAATTATTTTTGAAACGATGGACTATTGACCAAACTAGTCCAAGATTTTGACTGACAACTAATTCTTTAGCACGATCATCCCCGCGATGTGCTTGTTCAATCAGTTCAATAGTATTACTTTTAGCCAAGGTTAGAGTCTTTCAATTGTTTCTTAATAGTTAGTTTAGTTCCTAAATCCGGTGTTGAATGTATTTCTAAATTATCGCAAAGGGCTTCTATAATGGTTAACCCCATCCCCGCATGTTCTAATTCTTTTAATGAGGTATACATAGGTATTTTTGCTTCATCAATATCTTCAATTCCTTTTCCATAATCTTGGATAATGATTTTAATTTGACGATTGTCTTCTATTGTTACTTTAATAATTACCTTACATTCAGGATTATTTTGATAACCATGGATAATGGCATTACTAACCCCTTCACTAATGATTGTTTTTATTTCAACTAATTCATCGATTGTAGGATTTAATGAGGTAATAAATGATGCAACGCTAGTTCGCGCAAAGGGCTCATTTTCAATTCTAGCGTTAAAACTTAACTCCATCTGGTTCATTATCCTTTTACCTCCTCTACATATTCCATCAAATCAAACATTCCTGATAATTCAAAAACTTTATAAGATGTTTTTGATAAATTTGCTAAATATAATTGGCGATCATCTAATTTCAATTGATTATAACGTCCTAAAACTAATCCAATGCCTGAACTATCAATAAAATTAGTATGTAAAAAATCAAAATAGACAGGTCCATTGCCCTTATCTAAAATACTATTTAGTAAGCTGCGATATTTAACAACATTACTGCAGCTAAGTTCGCCATAAAAATAGACGATAACTTTATCATCTAATATCTTGTATTCAATCTTATTTTCCATTATTTCATCTCCTCGTTTGTATCTTACATCTTTTAAAATAATGATGAAATGGTTTCGACAAAACTAGAAGAAAGCATACAAAAAAAGTAGTCATAAACAAATTTCATAACTACTAGATGTATTTTTATCAAACTTGGACATATTAATTAGGGAGGCGATAAAATTGATGAAAAAATTACTAATAACCCTACTGGTAGTATGCTTACTACCAATCTCTAGAGTTCAAGCATTGGACAATGATGTTACTCCTAATGCAAAGTCTGCAATCTTGATTGAGGCAAATTCACGGCAAATTCTCTACGATAAAAATGCTGAAGAAAAGCTTTATCCTGCTTCAACAACTAAGATCATGACAATGATTTTAATGTTTGAGGCCCTACGAAATAAAAAAATATCATTTGATGATGAAATTACTACTTCAAAATATGCAGCTAGTATGGGCGGAAGTCAAGTTTACTTGGAAGTTGGTGAAAGTTTATCTTTAAAAGATATGTTTAAATCAATTGCTATCGCTAGTGCTAATGATGCTAGTGTGGCAGTAGCTGAACATATTGCTGGAAGTATTAATAAGTTTGTAGAGATGATGAATGATAAGGCTAAAAAATTAGGTTTAAAGAATACTCATTTTAAAAATGCAACCGGTCTACATGATCCCGATCACTACACTTGTGCTCATGATTTAGCAATAATGGCTGCCTATCTAATTGAAATCGGCGGTGAAGACTTATTTGCTGTAACGTCATTGTATGATAGTTATATTCGTGAAGATACGAAACAAAGCTTTTGGCTAGTCAATACTAATAAATTGTTAAAGTTATATAATGGTGTTGATGGTCTAAAAACTGGATATACAAAAGAAGCTGGTTATTGCTTAGTTACCACTGCACAGCGTGATGGTCAAAGAATTATTGGTGTCCTAATGAAAGAAACAGCTCCAAAAACAAGAAATGAAGAAATGTGTAGTTTACTGGATTATGGTTTTAATAATTATAAGCAAGTTACCATTTTTAAAAAAGATACTTTAATTGAACAGCATCTAGTTGATAAAATGGATAACCTGACTATTGATGTCAAATGTAAGAAAGATATAGTATATACTAAAGCAAAAAGCGCTGATGCTAAAGTTTCTACTAAAGTAAACTATAAAGAAAATTTCTTACCGGTTAAACAAGGTGATGTTATTGGCACATTAGATGTCATTGTTGATGGCAAAACAATTGCTACCTATGATGTTTATAGTGACACTAATGCTTCTAAATCAACATATCTATCAAAAACAATTAAAACATTAAAATATTTATTTTAAAACGGATTAAAATCCGTTTTTTATATACACAAAAACAGGCCTTAGCCCATTTCTTAAAAATCTCTTAATTTATCTAAACCGTGATATGCTTTAGGAATTTTTAATACTGTACAATATTTTTCATCTATACAAATTTCATCATCATCCATATAAGCAATAAAACTACGTTTAACAATTTCCCCGTTAATAACATAATAATTAAAAAATGATTTAACTTTTTTTATTTTTCTAATGTAATAATCACTATATGTATATTCATCGAAATTTCTTAATGATCTAAAAAAACTTGTTTTTTGACGATAAATCAATTTACCTGCTTTTTCTTTGATAAAAGACTGACTTATTTTATTAATTTGATACAACATCATTATAACTACAATAATTATAAATATAAATATTCCTCTTATTTTTATTGACGCAATTACCAAGATGCTTAAGCCAAACAATTCTGGAATAATGAAATACCGAAGATACTTTATTATTGAAAATTTGTATAATAAATCTAATTTAGACATATCACTCCAATTATCCATATTCTTTACCAATGACATTGTTATCACTCCTTATTTTTATTCCATTATATCTTTATCAAAGAGGATTAAAAGTCACTTTTAGTAAAGTTGATATTAAGTTTTTATATGATTTATAATTTAATTATTTTAGTATTATACTTATAAATATATCCATAAGTTCAATAATAAAATAATATTCCCCACTATTTTGATCCCTCCTTTCGTAAACAATGTTTTATTTACATTGTCTACTTTAGAGGGATCATATCATTTTTTAGTGGGGAATTTCATATAATAGCTATTTATTTAAACTATGTATTTTTCTTAAAATAATTAACAATAGTAAGGCACTAATTCCTGCCAATGCTATCAAAGTATTTAAATCTACGTTATCACCGGTTGGGGTTCCCTTATCTACAGGTTTAACAGGTAGGGCGGTTTTAGCGTTGACCGTTAAAGTACCAGTAACAATTTCTAAATTATAATTATTGGCCCCTTCGACTTTACCATTGATTACATATTTTCCTGCTTTTTCACCTGGTTCTCTAGTTAACTCAACAGTAAATATATCTCCATTAACCAATCCTATAATATTATAAGTAAATTCTGGATCAATTTCTCCTTCAACCTTCATTTTATCATCGATTATTAGCTGCACTTTTTTACTAACTATAGTATATGTACCATCCGTAAATGTTACATCATAGTTTTCATTACTTGCATCACCAGTAATCTTATATTCACCTACATCATTTCCCGATTCACGTTCTAAAGTGATTCCTAAATCCGCCAATGTATCACCATAAGCTAAAGTACTATCCACTGCTAGTGAAAATGTTAATACTTTTTCATCATCACCATATGTCGTATTAATGTTATCAATATTAATATTTATAGCTTTAGGTGTAATTGTATGCTTTCCTTTTACAACTACTACTTCTTTGTAGTTTTTAGCTACATCTTCATTGATAATTGCCTTTATTTTATGATTCCCTACATTTTCATTGTTATCTGTAACACAAACAATCGATGATACTAATGTATCAATATCGCGTGCTACTACACCCTCTAAAGAATATGAATATTTGTATTCTTCACCATAATTATTATTTATATCATTAACAGTTACAATTGCTTTATCAGCCTTTTTAATAACTAAAGAAGCTACTTTCGGTATTGCCGCATAATGTGTATCATCACCACTATATGACGCTACAACACGATATCGACCAGCTGCAGTTGGGGGGATAGTACTATTATAACTATTATCAACACCTTTATATACTAATTTAGCATCAATAAAAGCGTTACCCGATTTATCATAAACTTTTCCAATTAATGATTTTGATGTACCATCATATGTTTCCACATTTAAATAATTATCAAACTTAATTTGTACTGTTTCTTTTCTAATTGTATACACACGAGTAATTGGTTTTACTGCATAATTACTCCCTAAAGTATATACTGTTTCAGTATATACACCTGGTTCTAAAATTGGTTTTGTATTAGTGTGATACTTACCATCACTAGAAAAACCTGTATATAGTGTTCTAACTTGAATCCCATCAACAACAGTACCTTCTTTATTGTACAATTTACCACCAAAATTGAAATTGTATCTATCACTGTATACTATGCTGCCTTTAATCTCTTGATTAAATTTTAAAGTTAGCTCAGTATTATTTTGTTTAATTAATAAAGTTCCTAGTCCAAATGCAGTATTATAATTACTATCTGCAGTTATTCCTGCAACAGTGTATAAACCAGCATTTTGCGGTTGTTTATTGATTTCAACCTTAAAATTCTTCACACTATCTGGAAGCTCATTTAATAACTTATCAATAACATCAGAATTAATTCCAAGATTTAATACTTCTAATACTTTAGTTAAATCATTTACTGTAAATCCATTCGGAAATAGCTTCCCTAATACATCATATGCCAAACCATTTGGTAATACTAAACTTGCATAACCAGTTACATCGGTATCAATTCCTAAATATAAAACAAATTTATTAACTCCAGTTGGATCAGTTACAACCAAGTTGTTAGGAATTATTTCACCATAGTCAATTGTCGTACTATTGACTTTTATTTTTACTTTTCCTTTAATAATATTCACAGAAAATTCTTTTTCTGATGGTTTGTAGTCTTTATCACCTATATAAGCAATTTTAATTGTCCCTTCACCAACTGGGAGCACTGTTAATTGCTCAGTTAAATCAGCACCAGCCGCTTTTAAAAGCCCTTTTATAATTTCAAGATTGAAAGAATTACTAATATTATCATTTAAAATACTTTCAATCGAAGCATCACTACCTAATTTAATCCAAATATTTTGATCAAATTTATCTAAGGCAGGTAATGTAATTCCTAAAACATCATTTACTAATGATGTTAAACTATATTTGTAAAAATATTCAAAATCATCAACAGTAGCATCGCTGTCTAAATTTGAATTTTTCAAATCAATACAATCATATATTGTATTTTTAATAGCGCTGAAATCAGTAGTGTAACGCCAAGTTATATCCTTCTTTACTTGAATCTCTGACTCATCTTTTTCCACATATTCAGCACTTAATGTTACATTTTTACCATTATTAACATTAAATATACCATTTTCATCAAATGATGTTTCTACCCCATCAACATATACTTTTTCCAGTCTATAATTATTATCAGCAACCGCTTTAAAACTTGTTGTTTGAGCATTTTTTTCTACTCTATATTGGTTATTTTCAAAAGATTTTCCTTCTTCAGCTGGTTCGATTGCTCCAAACTCACTAACAGTTCGAGTGAAGATCACTTGTTCCCTTACAAATTTGATTGTAATATTACTTTTCAATTCAAAACTATCATTAGCCTTCAATAGAGAATTGTTTGGCACATTTAAATTTAATGAATTAATAGTAATAGCTAGATTGTTATCATCAATAGATATATAATCTCTAGCATTAAAAATCTTATTATTTAATCCTACTAAGAGTGAACTACTACCATAACTACTACTTACTATTTCAACTGAATACCCATTATCAGGTTCAATTGAAATAGATGCAGTGGATTGCTTATTTTTAGTAGTATTATACTTACCTAAAATACCACTATCTTTGGTTCCTTCTACAGTTTGAAATGCAGTGGTAGTTTGATTAACAATGTTTCCATGAATTTCACCTTCAACAATTAAATTAACTGTATTTTTGTATTCTTTCTTCCATGTTTCTGTTGCTTTTGTCTGCAAAGCAATACTATCAGTCTCACTATCAACATTTTCATCATATGCAAAACCATTAATAGTTAAGCATTGGAAAGTTAGCCCTACCGTAAGTACTAATGCAATGATCTTTTTTAACTTTTTCATATTAGTTATCTCCCTTCATTTTTTAATACATGACCTATTTTTCTATCTCACCTACTTTTTTGCCCACCAAAAAAATATCAATAAAATGATACTTTCCCCATAAAAAAATCAATTCATCGACAGATTAGATGCTATTATCGGTCTGTAAAAAGATCAATTCAACTGATCATTTAAATTTAATCCGTTCTCATTCTTTGATTTTTATATTCTTAACTTCCCCATTTTAATTTTTTATATAAAAAGAACTAGCATTTTGGCTATGAACCCTGTTTCTAGTTCTAAAATATCATTGAAGTAAAATGATTTTTTTGTTACTCAATACTTCATCATAAAAATCTAAACATTTTCGTGCAAAAAAAAACACGAGTAACAGTTGATCTATTACTCGTGTTTATACATGTTCTTTAGTTGAACGAAAATGTTTACTTTTTCGATTTTGTTTCTTATTAAATAAATATTTTTAAATTATTTAACAAGTTCTCTTAAATATTCTTGCACTTGTTCTCTTAAATCTTCGCGATTTAATGCAAAATCAATTGTTGCCTTAATAAAACCAAACTTATCACCAACATCATAACGTATTCCTTCAAAATCGTATGCATAAACTGCTTGAATATCCATTAGGCGTTTAATTGCATCCGTCAACTGAATTTCATTACCTGTACCTTTACTTTGCGTTTCTAGCAATTCAAATATTTTAGGTGTCAGCACATATCTTCCTAATACAGCTAAATCACTAGGGGCTTCATTAATTGGTGGTTTCTCTATCATATCACTCAATTTAACCAGTCTACCTGCACATTCAACAATATGTGATTTTGATGGTCTAACGATTCCATATTTATTTACATCCTTATGTTCAACAGTCTGCACGCCTACTACTGAAGCTTCTTTTTGTATATAAGCATCAATTAGCTGTCTCAATGCTGGTTTTTTATCATTTACTACAACATCATCACCTAATAGCACTGCAAATGGCTCATTACCAATAAATGATTTAGCACATAATACTGCATGACCTAATCCCTTTGGCTCTTTTTGACGAATATAATAAATATTTGCTAGATTAGCTATGTCATTAATTTCTTTGGCTTGTTTTATTTTACCACTTTCTAATAACCTTGATTCTAATTCATAGTTTTTATCAAAGTGATTTTCCATTGCATGTTTGTTACTATTGGTAATAATTAATATTTCTTCAATCCCGCTATCTACTGCTTCTTGGATAATATATTGAATTGTAGGGGTATCAACAATCGGCAACATTTCTTTTGCTAATGCTTTTGTCGCTGGTAAAAATCTTGTCCCCAAACCAGCAGCCGGGATGATTGCTTTTCTTACTTTTTGTTTCATGTTATCCTCCTTTTATAATTCTCTTTGCTTTATGTAGACATATCGAAATCATTACTTTTAATTTTAATAGAAATGGTGTTTTTATATATTTCTTTGAATATTTATTAAAGTCATTATTAAAAATATTTTCCATGTACTTATTTCTTTTATTTGGAATAGAAACTGATTTATATAAAGAAGGATTGTATTTTGATGCTTCTTTAATATCCACTTCTTTATACTCAATACTCTGCTTTATATTTTCAAATAACTCTTTTCCTTTTTGACTGTTAATAAAAACAAGGGAGGTTCCCTTGTTATCATATAATTTTGGATAGATATAATTTATCCCCCAAAAATCAGCTAATGTTATGTCACTATTTCTATGCAAAGATTTACTCTGACAATCATAACATGATGGTCTTAGACATAGATTTTTTAAAAAAACTTTCATATATTCATTTTGACTTGATAATTGGGTAAATTTTTCTTTTTGATCAATTGTAAAACTATATGAATCCCATCCTGTTGATTTATCTCTAAATGAAATATTAGCATCTTCTTCTATATTGAACTGTTCTAAATATTTCTTCCATACTTTAGGTGATGGTACGCCATGACATACGATATCCTGTAAAATAAGATTATCATATTTCTTGTTTAAAAATGCCAATAAGCCATCTATTTGACATGGTGTTCCACTAAAGTAGACTGGTCTACCTTGATTTAAATAATCCTTTATTTCAAAATAAGTATTTCCTATTTTGCTTTGTACATATTTAGAACCTCTTAATTTATTTAAATCATTTATATTATCTACTTTAATATGTTCAACCATATTTTCATTATTAAAAGTGGCACCATATACGATTCCTCCTTTTTCAATAACCAATGAGGCTAATAAAGTAAATACTCCTCCTGATGAACTACCTTTTCTAATTATCTCATCTTTGTTATAACATGCATATGCCTGTGGTTGATTATCCACTTTCATATCATTTAATATAGGACATCTTTTTTCACATAATCCACAATTGATACATTGGTTAACATCTACTTCAGGATACCAAAATCCTTCTTGATCCTCTTTCATTATTATACATTTTTTAGGACAAATATTATAACATGAATGACATCCTGAGCATTTTGATTTATCTACTATTTTTATCATGTTTGTCCTCTTTTCAAAATCTTGTTGATTGGTCCTCTTATAAGATTTTTTTCATACGTATTCATCCCAAAAGTAAACAAGCACATTACATAAACACATACATAAAATATGCCTATAATTAAGAAATGAATGATTGAATTAACAACTAATATTTTTGAAAGTCCTAAAGATAACAAAACAGTAACTATCACACATGGCATCAACATAGATATCTGTTTCCAAAAATATTTCATATCCATTTTAATTTTAACTTGATAATACCAGTTCATCAGAATGATATTCCCCAATACCATTGTTAAGCAAGTTCCTAATGCTGCGCCTATTTCTCCAAATAATTGAACTAAAGGAATACTCATAAATACATTTCCTATTGCAATAAAAAAATAAACAATAGATCTAAATTTATGCATATTCTTTGCTCTTTGTATCTCAATACCAAGATTTTGAATCAACGGAACCGTAACAGGAACAATCAGTAACAATGCGACATAATATGCATTATTATAATCATTTCCTGCCCATACATTGATAAAATACTGTCCGATAACAATAAATCCACCAATGACCATCGCAAGAATAATAAACTGAATTCTTCCTACTTTAGTAAATAATTCTGTCAATTCTTTATTGTTATTTTCGTCCATTGCTACTATTTTATTAACTCTAGGAATAAATACTGATGATATGGATGATGATAAACTCATATACATAGTATTGATTTGACCACCAACAGCATATATAGCTACTGCTGTCGTTCCACCAAATATACCTAATATAAATTTATCAACACTCCAGTTGATTTGATCAACAATCATGTTAATAAAAATATAAAAACTGAATACTCCTATTTCTTTAAGTAAAGAAATAGGAGTATTTTTAAATATGAACTTCAGCTTTAGCTTCTTTGTACAATACCAATAATTAATAATAAATTTTGAAACTGTAAGTATTGTTGTAACAACAACTAAACTTACTGATTTATAACCCATTAATAATAGTGGCAATGTTATAAATGGATTCAATATAGTTTGTAATAGTGATATAACACGTTGAAAGAAATAACATTCATGTGCCGTAACAAATGAATCAAATACACTTGATGGAAATGAAATAGCCAAGTTAATAACCATCAAGAGCATTAAAATTCTTGCTGTATCTATTTCACTTACAGTTAAACTTTTTGAAAATAGGTTATTGACATTACTGACTAATATACCACCTGCAAGTAGTGCAATCATCGCAATAACAGTAAAAACAATCATGAACATACCATTTAATTTAGCTATTCCTTCCTGATCATCTTTTACTCTATACCTTGAATAAAACCTCACATAGGCACTACCAAATCCAAAATTTAACAGACCTAAATAACTTACTACTGAATATACTAATTGATATAGACCATATTCATTTTGACCCAGTAATCTTAACATTACCGGTGTATAAACAATAGTTATAATATTTTGTACTATCATACTTACATATGATAGCATTACTCCTATTTTTAATTGATTTGTTTTCCTCATGCTTTTCTCCCTGTTTGATACATATAATAATCATTGTTTCAATATATTTAATTAATTGTTTCAATATATTTGGACCAACTTTCTCTTATTAATCTAATTTTTTTATCGTAATCAACTATTTTAGAAGGAATATAAATATTTTTATCATTACAAGGAATAGAAAAATATTCCAAAAGATTTTTAATTCTATTTCCCATATTATGAGTATCTCTATTTAAAACAACAAAATTTTTTCTAAAAATAATAGAAAAAACTGTACAATGAAAACTATCTGTAATTATCAGTTCGGCATTTTTTATCAAATCAATAAATTCAATTGGACCAGAAAAATAATGAAAATCATTTTTATTTAAAACATTTATAATATCGATATTTTTTAACTCATTTTTACAAAAATTAGTATCGGAGCTACCTAAAATAAATTCAAAAATATATTTATTTTTAAATTTTAATTTAGAATTTAATAACAAATTTTCCCATTCTTTTTTTGAAATTGCTAATGTAGGATCCATTAAGTGAACCACTTCTTTATTAGCTAATTGTTTTAGCTCTTCAATATTTTCTTTTTCTCTGCAACTTAATTTTTTAAATTTTCTTAATTCTTCTTTAAACTTATCTTTATTACTTATTCTATCGCCACCAATAGATGGAGCAGAAGCAATTCTTTTTTCTGCTTCAACTCCATTTAATAAAAAATAATCTAACATTTTTTGGCTTAAATATGCATCATTCCATACTTGATCACTACCAACAGATACAAAATCAAATGTATTTAAATAATCCCAAATACCATTTTTATTAAAATCAAACTTTTTTTTTGACAAATTTAAATATTGATTCGAAAAATTATAAAAAACACGATTTTTTTTGTAATTTCTTATTTCTATCATTGAAATAATAATATTTTTAACAAAATTATTAGTATAATAATTTTTATATCTTATAGTTTTAACAGTGAAACCATGATTTATATAAATTTTTTCAATTGCATAATTTTGAAGTTTATTTCCATAATTATTATTTCCATAAATCGTTACTATTCCGATTTTTTTCAATTTATTTTTTTTATTAGCCATGTCATTTTTTGTATATTATGCTTATATACACTTTCCTAGTACAATCTAATCGGTTAAATCCGGCTGAATCAAAATTAGAGATACTAGCTCTCCTTTCTTAAAAATTTTATAATAATAAATAGTGAAATACATACTTTAATCTCTACTAATAACTAAATTCCTTCAATCTGTTTTAATAATTGGTAAAGTTTTTATCAAATCTTTTTACTTCGACGATAGTGAAGATTTAATTTTTACATAGTTGACTAAAAAATATTAGCATTATAAACATGTATATAACACTTTAATTTAAATTCTATCATACAACATGATATTAAAGAAAAATAAAAATATGATTAAAAATCTAATAAAATTAAAATTTTTCTAAGCTAACTTTATCAAGTAAATATTAACTTATTATATACTTCTTTCACCATATAATGTAATTATAGCATAAGCTAATTAGTAATTATTTCCTCAAATTTTTCAAAGGATTGTGACCATTTAAATTTTTTCACCAATTTATATGCATTTTGTTCCAATTGTTCTATCAAATTATCATTATTAATTATTTCAAATAATTTTGCCTTTAATACATCAAAATCACCTTCTGATAATAAACAATTAATATAGTCATTTCCTATTTCAGCTAAGCAACCTGTTTTCATTCCTACTACTGCAACTTTATTTGCCATGGCTTCAATCGCAGTTAATCCCCATGCCTCTTTTAAAGTGGGAAATAATAATATATCTGATTCTCTATATAAAGATATTATTTTTTCTCGCTTTGGACTAATATAATACTCAACTTCACTAGGTATATAACTTGGCTTTGTTACACCAAAAATTATTATTCTACATCCATATTTTTGTTTTGCCTCTAATAAAATTTCTAATCCCTTTTTACCACCTTTATAATCAGCAAAGTTGCCTAACATTATTATTGTTTTTTTAGCATTTATTTTTTTATCACCCGTAATAAATTCATCATCATTTATACCATTATAAATAACATTACTCTTTACACCGCACTCTTTATAAATTATATTAGCTAAAGAATTTGTTATACAAATCCTTATCATATCTAACTTATATGTATTGTTTACAATATTTTTATCTTGATGCCAAGCTTCATAATCCTGTACAAAATATATTTTTTTTCCTTTAGATTTGGACAAATTGTATACATTTCTAGCAGTAAACCATGCTGTTGCGATTGTTACATCAGCATCTCTAATGCATCTATCATTTATTTTTAAAACTAGTTTCACATCAAATTTATTATCAAACCATGCTATTTTTGTTCTCCTTTTAAATGTATTTGCCAAACTCGTTTTATAATTTATTTTTTCATTGTCAATATCACACCATGAAAACAGTTTGGGTATATATACAATTACATCATGACCCTTATCTACAAAATAATTAGCATAAGTGAAAATTACTCTTAATCCTCCACCTAATACAGTACTAGGCACAACAATATTAATTCTCAATTTTTACACCACTTTTCTTCAAAGCATTTCTTATTGCTTCCAGCATAGCATAACCAAACTTTTCATCTGGTTCTAAATATCCAGATTCTCCCCATTCATTCCATGCAAACATAAACAAATATTCCTTGTTGTATATTTCTTTTGCCCTTTTAATTTGTTTGGTTAAATAGTATTGAAACTTTTCAGGTGTTACATCTGTACATAATTGTCCTCTGTTTTTTCTTCTTGGTGTATTATCCCAATCAACAAAAGCACCTGGATACCAATCATTACCTTTAGGATCTTGATTAAGTACTATTTTCCAAATATCATCATAACTATAATGCATAGTTGTTGCTTTGCATCTCAGTAATGGTATTCTATCTGCCACTCTATTTAACACTCTTTCTAATAAAAACGTGATACTTTTAGAGATATATTCAGTTACAGCTCTATTCATTTGAAACTCTATCCCACCTTCATATAAACCATTACTATTACCTTCATTATGATCGAATTCATTTTGTTGATGTAGAAAATATATCCCGTCCAATCCATTATCTAAAGCTAGTTTTTGCCAAAGTTTAATCATTTTAGGGTATTCTTTTACACCTTTTGGATTATACAAAATCATCAACGGTTTATTATCAATACGTATATATCTTTCATCTTTAAAAAAAGGTAGCAGATAATTAAAATGTTTTTCCCAATCTTTTTCATCTCCATATTTTTGCTCCCATAATAATTCATTAGTTTTATCTGCCCAGACTCTAGTCCAGGTATGGTTTGCCCAACTAAAGCAAAATGGTAAATCGATACTCTTATCTTCCAACATAATCTCTGCTGGTTTTTCTAATAACATGTTTCCCTCTGACCAATAATGATAATATGCAAAACCATATATGCCATATTTCTTTGCTAAATCAGCCTGCCAACGTAAAGTTGAATTATCAGTTAAATTATAATAATTTTTATTCAATGGTACTCTAGGCATATTGTGCCCTTTGAATGTTGGCTTTGATGATTTTACATTTGTCCATTCTGTAAATCCTTCTCCCCACCATTCATTATTTTCTTTAACTTCATGAAATTGTGGTAAATAAAATGCAATAATTTTCATTCTAAATCTCCTCACCTAGTCTCTTCTGAATAAATCCCTTGTATATACTCTATCTTCTACATCATCTAAGTAACTGTCATATCTATTAGCTATGATTGCTTGCGATTGTTTTTTAAATTCTTCTAAGTTATTTACTACTTTGCTTCCAAAGAAGGTTTCTCCATCTTTTAATGTTGGTTCATAAATAATTAATTCAGCACCTTTTGCTTTAATACGTTTCATTACACCTTGAATTGATGATTGTCTAAAGTTATCAGAGTTAGATTTCATTGTTAATCTATAAACTCCAATAACTACATTTTTTTCTTTTGATTGATCCCATGAATCATTAGCTTCATATGCTCCAGCAATTTCTAATACTCTATCAGCAATAAAATCTTTTCTGGTTTTATTACTAGCTACTATCGCACTCATCATTTCTTGTGGTACATCCTGATAGTTAGCTAGTAATTGTTTAGTATCTTTTGGTAAACAATATCCACCATATCCAAATGACGGGTTATTATAATGTGAACCAATTCTAGGATCTAGAC